>JANOOW010000120.1:0-1648 GCA_031421555.1 Hyphomicrobiaceae bacterium
CCGGCTTCTGACTGACGGGCGCGCGGATGGCATATTCTTCGCGCTGCCGACGATGGCGACCGCCAATGCCATATTCGATCGGCTGGCTGAAACGTACCGACGCCTCTTCGCCGACGACGCCAAGCCGTCGCTGGTGCTGGCCCACGGTCGCAGCGGCCTGCACGATGGTTTCCAGGCGTCGATCCTCGACAACGGCATCAAGCTGGCGGAGCACCTAGCCGAACGGCAAGGCGATGAGTCGAGCGCCACATGTGCGGCCTGGATCGCCGATGACCGGCGCAAGGCGTTTCTCGCCCACGTCGGCGTTGGCACCATCGACCAAGCGCTGCTCGGCGTTTTGCCGTCGAAGCATCAAGCGCTGCGCCTCTGGGGATTGAGCGATCGGATTTTGATCGTCGACGAGGCGCATGCTTATGACGCCTATATGAGTCAAGAACTCACGAGGCTGATGGAGTTCCACGCCGCGCTTGGCGGTTCCGCAGTCATCCTATCGGCGACGCTACCGTCCGATCAGCGCAAAAGTTTGGCTGCAGCATTTGCCAAAGGGTTGGGCGGCAAGGTCGAGGTTCAGCCGTCGCCCGATTATCCGCTGATGACGATCGTAGCCGGAACTGGACTGGCGGCGAAGGCAATAGGCTCACGGCCCGATCGTGCGCGCAACCTACCCGTTCGCGCTATTGGCGACGTGAAGGACGCGATCGCACACGTGGTCGAGATCGAATCGAAAGGCGGGGCGGTCGCATGGATCCGCAATGCCGTCGACGATGCCGTCGAAGCCGTTGAACTGTTGCGGGCGGAAAATCTCGAACCGACACTTCTGCATGCGCGCTTCGCCATGGGGGACCGCCTCGACATTGAAGAGCGGGTGCGCGAAACACTGCGCAAACCCGATGCGCGGGACAACAGCAAGCGGCGCGGGTTCGTGCTGGTTGGTACGCAAATCCTGGAGCAGTCGCTCGACTACGACGTGGACGCCATGATCACCGACCTCGCACCAATCGATCTGATGATCCAACGCGCAGGACGGTTATGGCGGCATACGGATCGCACGGGACGGCCGGTAATTTCGCCGGAGCTGCTCGTGCTGTCGCCGAACCCGGCGGACGTCCTCAACCGCGATTGGTATCGGCAGATCTCGACACGGGCCGCGGCAGTCTACGATCATCACGGCTTGGTGTGGCGCAGTGCCAAGGTGCTGTTCGAAGCCGGCGCCATCGAGACACCAGGAGGCGTGCGTCGACTGGTCGAGGCAGTCTATGCAAATCGTGATGCAGATGATGTTCCCGAACCCCTTCGCAGGGCATCGAACGATGCCGAGGGAAGGCGTAACGCCGAGCGATCGATCGCTGGCGTAAATCTGCTGGATTTTTGGTGCGGCTATGGCGGACAAAAGCCGGCAATTTGGACGTCGGACACGATAACACCGACGCGCCTGGGCCAGCCCGTCACGACGTTTCGGCTAGGGCGAACGCATGCGGATCGCATCGTGCCTTGGTATCCGGTGCGCGACGGCGATCTGCGTCGCGCCTGGGCTTTGTCGGAAGTTAGTCTCAATCAAAACAAGGCGATCGGTGTTTCTAAGCCGGATGCTGCGGCCGCCAAACTGACGGCTACCGCCAAAGCGGACTGGTCGGAGTGGGAGCAAGAG
>JANOOW010000121.1:0-1823 GCA_031421555.1 Hyphomicrobiaceae bacterium
TTAGTGACCGTTGCTCAATACACGCAGAAACTTCGCGAGCTTGTCAAACTCGACGGCCGCCCACTTCGTCCAGCCAACTTCACCGGCAACGTTTCGAAGGGTGCTGCTGACAAAAAAGCGAAGACTGAGTTGGCTGTATACAAAGAACGTATCCGATTGGAGCGCGAATCAGACGGTGAGAACAAGCTATCGGCTATCCTAGTAGAAGCCCGCAAGACCTTCGCTAGCAAGGCTGCGCCTAAGCCCAAAACCTGCCGCAAGAAGTGATCATAATTCAAACTGAGACACTACCGAAAGAAGCCTTGGCGCCCTTCATCAATTGACCCGCTTACAGGCCATGGTGATCAAGGTCATGAGCTCATAGTTTATCCGGCGCGCATCGTTGAGCGCGATCGTATGCGTAAGGTTTGCCGGCGTCCCCGGCAAACGCACGCGTTTGACGTCGGCCGCCTGTGCATGATCGCCTAGATCGAGGCTCAACCGAATATCCTTTGCGGTGAGAGCGAGGGCTCCGTACACGCCGGGCGCACCCAGCGCCGCGTGGGTTTCATGCACCGCGACGATCGTACCGGGCGCCGCATTGTGGATCTGGCGCAGCAGCATTTCGGCGAGCGGCCGATAGCCCTTCGCCTTGGCGAGAAACAACGGCAATCCATTCGGTGCGAACCCGATCGGCGCCGTTGTGACAATGCGCGGTCGCGGAGGTGCAACCTCGATTTTCGCGGGCGGAAGCGGCGGAACTTCGATCGTCGCAGCCCGGACAGTTGGTGGCTCCGCCGCACCCTTCACATCGCGATGCTCGCGCACCTTCGCTGGCGGCCTCTCGCCGTACACCGGCCTGCCGCCGTTGTGATGAATGCGCTCCAGCCACGACGCCTTGCTGAACGTGAAATTCTGCTGCCGCAGCCAATCGATCAGATCGTTACGATGACCGAAGGTCTGGGCGTCGATCGCAGTCATCCAACCGGCGAGATCGCGGCCAGTATCGGCCTTGAGCCCGGCGATGAACTCCTGCTCCATCTCGCCGTAGTCCCGGCTCATCCGCTTTTGTCCTTGATCGCCAGCATCGTTCGTCGATTATGCGGTTATAGCGCAACCGTTTTCAGTTAGAACGATACGCGACACCGATTTTTTAACCGAACATTGGCCGAGGCTTCCATGACGATCCCGAACGCCTACCCCGCAATGAACTTTGGACTCGGCGACGTGGCCGATCAGTTACGCGATACGGTCCGCTCATTCTGCGCCGATGAGATCGCCCCGCTGGCCGCCGAAATCGATAAAACCAACGAATTCCCCCGCCACCTCTGGCCGAAAATGGGCGCCCTCGGACTACATGGTATCACGGTTGAAGAAGAGTGGGGCGGCTCGGGCTTAGGGTATCTCGAACATTGCATCGCCATGGAGGAAGTGAGCCGCGCGTCCGCGTCGGTCGGCCTCTCCTACGGCGCGCACTCCAACTTGTGCGTCAACCAGATCCGCCGCAATGGCAACGACGCGCAGAAGACGAAGTATCTACCCAAACTGATTTCGGGCGAGCACGTCGGCGCGCTGGCAATGTCGGAGCCCGGCGCTGGATCCGACGTCGTTTCGATGAAGACGCGGGCCGACAGACAAGGCGATCGCTACGTCATCAACGGCAACAAGATGTGGATCACCAATGGACCGGTGGCCGAAACGCTCATCGTCTACGCCAAGACCGATCCTGATGCTGGGCCACGTGGCATTACCGCATTCCTGATCGAGAAGGGCATGACGGGCTTTTCTACCCACCAAAAGCTCGACAAGCTCGGCATGCGCGGCTCGGATACCTGCGAACTGGT
>JANOOW010000122.1:0-6799 GCA_031421555.1 Hyphomicrobiaceae bacterium
TCACCTGTCAGCAATAGCCCTTGGCCAGAAGGGATCTTGCCGCTAATTTTCCAGCCGGTCGCAGTGCAGAACTCTCTCAAGGCGCGCACCGCCTCACCACCTACGCCGACCATTGCCGTTACCGACCTCAAGAAATCCAGCGCGACGGTATTTGGATGAACGGTGACAGCCAGAACTCCGGGGAAGGCGCGCGGCAGCGTAATCGATGCCGCCTGACCGGCATCGAAGAAATGATGAACTTCATCGAGGATCAACCATTGCGGCCGCCCGGTCCCGTCACGCATCACCTGCAGCTCGGACAAGAACTTGATTACGAACTTGCCTCGATCAGCCAAGTCCACAGCGAGCAAGTTGACAACGACATTCATGGCAGGATTTTCGAGCAGCTCCATTACATCGGCGATGCGCGGGGCGTGGCTCGAATCGCCGAGCACCTTGGCGTCACGCAATTCGCTGTAATCCCCCTCCGGATCGATTATGCAATACTGAAAATCAGACCCGCTCAACTGCTCGATAACGGCAGTGACGAGCGTCGTCTTGCCCGCTTGCGATCCACCCGCGATTAGTGTCGTCCCGCGCGGATCCAGTCGAACCGTGGTTCCATCGGGGCTATCGCCAAGAGCCGGCATATGGTTGCCAAGCGAAGTAGCAAACGATGCGAGATCATCCTTGATAAGGCGATCGCACATCTCGATCACGCCCTCATGGAAGCTGGCAGCAACGTAGTCACACTTTTCCTTGACACCCGGCAGTGCGTTACCAACCGCCACCGCACAACCGCATGAGCCCAAGAACGCCTGATCGTTTTCGGCGTCGCCGATGCCCACGACGTTGTGCGGTGACAATTTCAGCCGTTCGAGCGCATGCTGCAACCCGAACGATTTGTTGACGTTGATCGGGAGCACCATCACCGCCCCCTTGTTGAAGATGATGTGCTGCTCCAAACTGAGGTCTCGAATTGCTTTGAGAACCGCGACCTCATTAGGTTCACGGGTGGCAATGATTGAATGCCCGACGGACAGCGGCGATATGTTTAGCTCTTTCAACCGCTGTACAAGTGCTGGCGGAACAGGTTCAGCAAGCACCTCCGTTTCATTCGTGGCTGGCGTAAAAAGCACTGCACCATTTTCAGCGACGACAAGATCGAATACCTCGATCTGGCGAAAGACCTGCTGCAGATCCAGAAGTTCGCGTCCCGTGACAAGAATCAACTTTCGCCCTGTTTCGCGAACCCGTTGCAAAGCTTCGAGAGTTACCGGCGCTACCATTCCATCTTGTGCAAGAGTATCGTCGTAGTCAGTTGCAAATGCCGAAAAGTACATTGCCACCCTTCCTCAGTCTTCGCCGCCGCATGCCCGCATATGGCCCAGCAGTTCATGCACGTTGGCGCATACTGGCGGATTGCGATAGTACAGCTTCCGCAGCCTTATCGGGACCAAATTCGGATGCAGTTTTTATATCCAGCGCGCGCGCTAGTCGCGAACGTCCGCGATTCACACGGCTTTTTATCGTTCCGACCGCACAATCACAAACCCGCGCCGCTTCTTGATAACTCATGCCATCGGCTGTGACTAAAATCAGTGCCTCCCGCTGATCATTTGGAAGCTTTTGCAAAGCCACCCAAAAATCCTCGAAATCCATATGACCCAGCTGTTCGGGGTGAACTGCGAGCTTGGCCGACGCATTGCCATGTACGTCTTCGATTTCGCGGCGCTGCTTCCTATACATCGAGAAATAGTTGTTTCTCAATATCGTGAAAAGCCAGGCTTTGAGATTCGTGCCTTCTTGATAGGACCCGATATTTCCCCAAGCACGCAATAGCGCTTCCTGAACTAGATCGTCCGCCCGCACGACATCGCCACACAAAGAAATCGCAAATGCCCGGAGATTTGGGATTGCGGCAAGCAGTTCGGCTCGGACATGGTCGCTCGGAGCTTTCAATGCGGTCTCCTGCCGTTCGGGTTGCAGATCCCCTGAATGCGACGACCGGAAGTTAGGTTCCGCAATTTTGATTATAAGCGGGCGCTGCCCCCTTGGTTTCCCTTCTATCGCAAGCCTAAAAAGCCAAGGATCACCAGCACGACCACCACCAAGCCAATCAAATATACGATATTATTCATGACGTTCTCCCTGAACCGCTCAGTCATCCAACTATTAAACGGTTCTATTTGTTCCAAGAGGACGCAGCGGTGCTGGCAGGCGGTTCCATAGCGTGGACGCTCAGGCAACTTTCGTGCTCTTAGGCGGGACCTGGAAATCGCGCAGTGTTTGCAACCGTTTGATCGTTGCAGCGAGAATCTCGCTCGGTGCTGTAGCCTCAGGGGGCAAAACAGATTCGCGCACCAGCGCTTCGAGATATCTGGTCGACCAGTGCAGCGCATCCTGCTGTTCGATCTTGGAGAGTAGGGCGCGATGCCGGCGCTTACGCTCATCCAGCGGCATCTCAACGGCAACCAATATTGCCTCGCCCACTTCTTCGCGGTTGTAGGGATTGATGATCAATGCTTCTTGCAACTGCTCGGCGGCACCGGCAAATTTCGACAATATCAAAACGCCTGGATCTTCCGGATCCTGGCTCGCGGCATACTCCTTTGCGACAAGGTTCATGCCATCGCGAAGCGGCGTGACGAGACCAATGCGTGACCCTCGATAAATCGATGCGAGACTACTCCGCGGAACGGTGCGGTTGATGTAGTGGATCGGCACCCAGTCAAGTTCGCTCAACTCGCCATTGATTGCGCCTGAAAGGCTCTGCAGCTCTTGCCTGATGTCGGCGTACGCTTCCACACTTTCGCGCGACGGCGCGGCGATCTGGGTGAGCACGATGCGCCGGCGATACTCGGGATGGGTTTCGAGGAAGTGCCCGAACGCCCGAAATTTTTGCGGCAAACCCTTCGTATAATCGAGCCGGTCGACGCCGATGATCCGGATTTCGGCTGAGCTCTGTATCGTGCCCACTATCTCGTCCGAAGCATTCTGGAAGTAGCCAGGCTCGATCCCGACAGGGAAGATCTCGACCGCGAGTTCGCGGTCGTCGACGCGAATGTGGAAGTTTGGCAACAGGCGGCCGTTGGCCTCGTGCTCCAGGTAGTCAATCAGATTGCTGGCGTCGACCGATGTCTGCAGTCCGACAAGATCATAGGCGCTGAGCGCCATCGCGAGATCCCGATGCTCGGGGATGGCAAGAAATGTCTGCGACGGAGGGAATGGAATATGTAAAAAGAAGCCTATTCGATTACTCACACCGAGGCGGCGTAGTGACCGTGCCATATCGATAAGATGGTAATCGTGCACCCAAATGATGTCGTCTGGCCGCAGGAGTAATTTCAGTTTTTCGGCAAACCGCCGGTTCACATCGACGTAGGAGTTGTAGTAGCCGGCTTCGAACCGGGCCAAGTCCAACCGGTTATGAAACACGGGCCACAACACCGAGTTGGCGTAACCGAGGTAATAACCCAAGTGCTCTTCATCGGTGAGCGGAATCGTTGCGATCGATATTCCGGTATCATCTTCGATGACCGTTTCGCGCGGGCCATCGGCGATGATCTCGCCTGACCAGCCAAACCACAGACCGTTGGAATTCTTCAAAGTGTCGGCAATGGCAACGGCAGCGCCACCGGCCTGCGTCACCTGCTGCATATTCATGACGCGGTTAGAAACGACGACAACCCTTGCCATGTGGTTGACTTTCTCCTTTACGAAAGCATCGGCGGTGGCTTTTATGGGCGAGGTCAAACGCTCACGGGAACGATCGAGTTCCGTCGCTTGACCATACTGATCCCCATCGCTTCGAAAGCCGGTTGGCACTGTTGATCAATCCGGCCATCGAGTAAGTTTGTGGCAGGTTGCCCCATAGTTTGTGAGTTGCTGGGTCGATGTCCTCAGACAGTATGCCAAACTGGTTGCGGCATTGAAGCAGTTGGTCGAACAATTGCCGTGCCTTTGCCTCTTCTCCGATTTGCGCAAGGGCATCGATATACCAAAACTGGCATGCTATAAATGCAACCTCGGGGCTGCCGAAATCGTCCGGTGCCGTGTACCGGCGCATAAAGCCGTCGCTGAGCAAGTCGCGGCCGATGACTTTCACCGTCTTGATGAAGCGCGGATCGGACGCTCTGATCAGACCAAGTTCCGGCAGCAGCAATGTGATGGCGTCAAGGTCCTCGGCATCGAACGCTGCCACGAAGGAGCCGATCTTTTCATTGTAGGCGCGCCGCAGGATTTCCTCCCGCATCGTGTTGGCGTGCCCCGCCCAATAGGACGCGCGTTCCGTCAACCCAAGGTGCGCGGCGATCTGGGCGAGACGATCGCAAGCGACCCAGCACATCGTTGCGGAGTAGGTGTGTAACCGGCGCCGGCCGCGCAGCTCCCACGGCCCTGCATCGGGATGCGAATAGTATCGCCGCGCTTGCTCGCCCAGCGGCTCCAGCCGGTTGAACAGCGCAACGTCGCCTTTTCTGGGAAGCCGCTCGTCGATGAACATCTGCGACGCACCCAGGATGATGCTGCCGTAGGCATCGTGCTGCACCTGGTCCATCGCCTGATTGCCGATGCGGACGGGCATGCCGCCACCATAGCCCTGCAGTAAGGGCGCCGTTTTTTCCATCAGTGGTTGGGCGTGTACGACACCATAGACGGGTCGATAGCCATTTTCGGGATCGGTCGAGATATTCGTGATGTAGTTGAGATACGTCTCCATCGTGTGAGTCGCGCCAAGCTGATTGAGCGCTTTGATCACGAAGTAGGCATCACGCAGCCAGCAGTACCGATAATCCCAAGTTCGCTCGGAATTCGGCGCTTCGGGTATGGATGTCGTAAGGGCTGCGACGATCGCGCCGGTCTCATCGAAGCTGCAAAGTTTCAGGGTGATGGCGGCCCGGATCACTTCGGCCTGCCACTCCAGAGGCACACCCAGCGATCGTACCCACTCGAGCCAGTAGGTCTGCGTCCGCTCGAGAAACTCGCGCCCTGCCTGATCCGGCGAGGCTTCGAACGGCTCGTCTCCACCGAACACCAACGTAACCGGTTGCACGAGGGCGAACGGCGCTTCCTCCGCAACATACGACAAAGGTGCGTCGGTGGTAACCCGCATCGCGACATCGCCATGGCAATACCGGATGTGGTTCGATCCAATTGTCGTGCTGGCCGGCTGAGTGCCGTAGGCGAACGTTGGACGAACCCGGATGGTGACGCGCGGCACGCCACTCAACGGCTCGATGCGCCGAAACATTTGCGGGGGATGGAAGATACGCTCGAACCTGGGGAAACGCGGGAAGAAATCGGTAATGCGAATGCTATTGCCCGCAGCATCGGTGCAGATGGTTTCGAGTATTGCGGTATTCCGCACGTAGCCTGCTTTGATGGACGCGCAATTGCTCAGCAAGACATCGCAGAAGCCTTTTTCCTCTTTGCCGGCGATCAAGCGGCAAAAAATTGGATCGCCATCGATGCGCGGCGAACACCACCAGACGATGCGAGCGGAAGCATCGATCAATGCCGCCATTCGCCCATTGCCGATGGCAGCCAATTCCAAATCAATCGGCGTTCTGGGCATTCGTTTTCCCCTCATCAAGCCGGAAACAGCATCGCGGCTCGACCGGTGGGGCACTGCAATGCTGCGGATGACAGCATGCTTGGCTACTCACATCGATGACCGCTTTATCCATGTCATCCGGCGAGTTGTCATTGAAACAAGAGGGAATTACGGCGACCAATAGGTGTAAAGTAATGCGATCATAACGAGACCAGCGAGAACCAACGAAATGGCCAGCACGGAGACCACTCGATTGCTCTTGGATGCCGACCGCGCGTCTTCTGAGCCAATTACTACCGGCTCGTCATGCTTGGGGGTTCGCTGTTCGCCGCGCATCAGTCCCTCCATCGGTTGGACACCGGTCAACAAGCTTGGAGAAATAAGGTTCCGCGCAGGAGGCTCATGCTTACTTGACGCGCAAGTGGTAGCGGCCGATTTCTTTGTATCCAAGGTTGGCGTACAGCGCCTGGGCCGGCACATTGTTGGCAAGCACTTGCAGAGCGGAAAACTTGCAACCCTGCGCTGATCCCCAACAAGAAAGCCCGCGCATAACGGCTGATGCAGCGCCCTTTCCGCGCGACTCGGCCAACGTCGCCACGCACTCGGCGATCAGCACGTCGTCGAGCATGACGCCCAGCGCGGTCGCGACGATGCGGCGATCGCGCCGGACGGCACAGAAGGTGCGGCCGGCTGGGATGCGCGCGAGGATGCTTGGGGCGACGCGCCGCCGTTCCGGCGTGACGACGCTGGCGTAACAAGCGAACCACTCGGGAGTGGCTGTCGTGAGGTATTCGACGCCATCCAGCGACGCAGCGTCGCGCTCAATCTCCCGCACCAGCGTGATGCATGGGTCGATGATGCGATAACCGCGTGCGTCCAAGCGGGCATCCAAGTCCGCCGGGGCCGAGGCCTCCGAGATCTGGAACATGGCAGCGTTTCCGCGCGCCGCGTATCTACGTTCGGCCTCATCGATGGCGGCTTCGGCATCACGGCCGGTGAAGCTCAGCGTCGACACGGAATTGGCCCGTTGCGAGCCGCCGTCCGAGTACCGCCAGAGCCAGCCTTCTAGTGGCTCGGCCTCGAGCGCTGGCCACGCGTGCACGCCAGCCTTCTCGATCCGCAGCAACAGCGCCCGATCCATCACGCGACCCTCAACCCTTGTCGCGCATGATGCGCGCCTTCTCCCGGTTCCAATCACGCTTCTTCGAGGTCTCGCGCTTGTCGTGCAGCTTCTTGCCCTGGGCCACGCCGATCTTGAGTTTGCAG
>JANOOW010000123.1:0-2877 GCA_031421555.1 Hyphomicrobiaceae bacterium
AGATGGGCGCGCCGTTGAGCTTCGCAACCAAGTTCCAGGCGGGCGCTGGCTTGGGCCACTTCCGCACTGCACTCGATGTCCTCAAGACGTTTCCCTTCGAGGAGACGATCGGCACCACCCAAGTCGTCCGCGAGCCGATCGGTGTGGCGGGCATGATCACGCCATGGAATTGGCCAGCCAACCAGATCGCCTGCAAGGTCGCACCCGCACTGGCGAGCGGCTGTACGATGGTGCTGAAGCCTTCGGAGTTGGCGCCCTACTCGGCGCTGCTTTTGGCTGAAATCCTGCATGAGGCTGGCGTGCCCAAGGGTGTGTTCAATCTCATCAATGGCGATGGCGCAGGCGTCGGCTCACCGATGGCCGCTCATCCCGGCATCGATGTGATCTCGTTCACCGGATCGACACGAGCCGGCGTCGACGTAGCCATCAAAGCGGCGCCAACGGTCAAGCGCGTCGGGCAGGAGCTTGGCGGCAAGTCGGCAAATATTCTGCTGGACGACGCCGATTTCCCGAAGGTGGTGACGCAGGGTGTGCAAGCAGTGATGCGCAACTCCGGTCAGTCATGCAACGCGCCGACGCGTATGCTGGTGCCGGCCGCCCGCTTGGCCGAAGTCGCGTCGCTCGCCAAGGTTGCCGCCGAGAAAATGAAGGTGGGCGATCCAGAAGCGCCTGCTACTGAAATCGGCCCGGTGGTATCAAAAACGCAGTGGGACAAGATCCAAGCGCTGATCGCCAAAGGCATCGCCGATGGGGCCGAAGTGGTCACCGGCGGCGCCGGGCGTCCAGATGGATTGGACCGGGGGTATTACGTCAAGCCGACGGTGTTTGCCAACGTCGACAACGGCATGCTGATCGCACGCGAGGAAATCTTCGGGCCCGTGCTGTCGATCATCGGTTATCGCGATGAGGCAGATGCAATTGCGATTGCCAACGACAGCGATCTCGGTTTGGCCGCGTACGTGCAATCGGGTGATGCGGAGCGGGCGAAGCGGGTCGCCCGCCAATTGCGCGCCGGCATGGTGCACATCAATGGCGCTGCAGGCGATCCCAAGGCGCCGTTCGGCGGCTACAAGCAATCGGGCAACGGCCGCGAATGGGGACGCTTCGGCTTCGAAGAGTACTTGGAGACGAAGGCCGTCATGGGTTGGGCAGCGGCGTAGGTTCGAACACTTCACCCGACGTGGACGCTAAGGCAGTCGCAAACGAATTAAGGCTCGAGGGGGAAACGATGGGGGTTCGGCAGATGGGAGGCGGCGATGTCGCGCGCACAATCGCGGGTGCGATAGCCGCCATCGGTATGGCCAGTATTCTTCTCGCCGGCCCGGCTGCTGCGGCGAGCATCGACGGCCGGACGATGGGGCTGGTGTGGATCCTCCCCTTTGCGGGCGTGCTACTTTCAATTGCAGTTCTACCGCTTTGGGCGCCCGCTTTCTGGCACCACCACTTCGGCAAGGTGTCGCTGGCCTGGGCGCTGGCCGTCATCATCCCGCTCTATTTCGTTTACGGCACGAGCACGGCCACGACCGAACTCCTGCACACTGCGCTGCTGGAATACATCCCGTTCATCATTCTGATCCTGACGCTGTTTACGGTTGCCAGCGGCATCTTCATCAAGGGCAATATCCACGGCTCGCCCGGTACCAACACCGCGATGCTCGCGATTGGAACCGTGATCGCAAGCTTCGTCGGCACGACCGGCGCATCGATCCTGATGGTGCGCCCGATGATCCGCGCCAACGACGACCGGTTGTACAATGCACACGTGTTCGTGTTCTTTATCTTCCTGGTATCCAATGTCGGCGGCGCGTTGACGCCACTCGGAGATCCGCCGCTGTTCCTCGGTTTCCTGAAAGGCGTCGACTTCTTCTGGACGCTTGCAGCGCTGTGGCAGCCAACCCTGCTCGTGGCGCTGATCCTGCTCGCCGTGTTCTTTGTCTTGGATAGCTATCACTATAAGAAGGAAGGCCGCATCCGGCCCGATCCGACGGCTGATGACAAGGTATCGATCGAGGGCACGGTCAACTTCGTGCTGCTGGGCTTGCTGGTAGCCGCGGTGCTCTGGAGCGGCATGGCGCGATCGTTCGGCGGCGTGAGCATCGGCGGTGTCGAGGTCGAGTACAAAGGTGTCGTTCGCGACGTGGCCTTGCTGGCAATCGCCGGCCTATCGCTGCTGCTCACGGCGAAACCAGTCCGCGAAGCCAACGACTTCAACTGGGGGCCGGTGAAAGAAGTGGCCAAGCTATTCGCGGCGATCTTCATCACCATCATTCCGGCGATCGCGATCCTGCGCGCCGGCAAGGGCGGCGCCATGTCGGGGATCATCGATCTCGTGACGTTGCCAAACGGCAAGCCCAATGATGCGATGTACTTTTGGCTGACCGGCGGCCTATCGAGCTTTCTCGACAACGCGCCGACCTATCTCGTATTCTTCAACGCAGCCGGCGGCGATGCCGGGGTGCTCATGGGGCCGCTGGCGCGAACCTTGATGGCGATCTCGCTCGGCGCCGTCTTCATGGGTGCGAATTCCTACATCGGAAATGCACCCAACTTCATGGTGAAGTCGATCGCGGAAACGGCCGGCGTCAAGATGCCGAGTTTCTTCGGCTACATCGTTTGGGCCGCAGTGTTTTTGATCCCATGCTTCCTGTTGGTGACCTGGTTGTTTTTCAGATGAAGATTGATCTTTCGGAATACGCGGACGAACAAGGCAACGCTGCTAGGGGTTTTTGTTTGACTAGGTAAGGGCCTAGGAGCGCCGTCGCCGTAAACGCGATTGTCTGAAGACCGAGGCGCGGCTGCCGGGGAACGCGGCTGCGGGAGTCGGGCACGCGAACAACGTCGACAAACGCTACTCCCTCCCCGCGTTCCCGGAAAGCC
>JANOOW010000124.1:0-15737 GCA_031421555.1 Hyphomicrobiaceae bacterium
GGGATCAGCACCGCCTGCACCAGCACGATCGAAAGAGCGATCGAGCCCAGCCAGAAGCTTTGGACGAAAATGAAGACCATCGCTGTGAGCGCTTGGCCGATCAGAAACACCGGCTGCACGAACGCATCGCCGATGAAGCCACCGAGCGGCTCGACCTCGTCCTTCACCATGGTCGCGACTTCGGTTGCCTTCACCTTGTTGAAGTGGCCGATGGGAAAACGTAGGACCCGGTCGACGAGTTCGTAGCGAAGTCGCCTGAGCATGCGTTCGCCGAGGCGGCCCTTGAACGTATTGATGTAGAACTTGAACAAGCCGTTGATGCAGACGAGCCCGAGAAACACTAAACTCAATGCCACAAGATACGGCATCCGGGTTAGTTCGATGCCGTCGAACAGCTTCCATGTCGCGCCACCCAGCCAAGATGGTGCGTCGAACTGCAGTTCCATGAAGCGTGCTGTCGCGTCAGGCGTGGCGAAGCCCTTGCCTTGAATCGGGCCGTTGACGATTTGCTTGGGCAGGTCCAGCGCCATGAAGCCAAAGGGGATGGACAGCAGGATCACGCATATGATCCAAATCTGCTCGCGCCTCGTGTGGAACCAGACGTAACGGAAAAGGCTAGGATTCATGAAATGAGTACCGTTGAGTACTGAGACCGCCGTTGAAAATACTATAGCTAACCGGGACGAGGCAATCTGAACACGGTTGACGGATCGCACGTTAACATGAATTCTAAGGGTGCGGACGCACAGCGAGTTGAAGATGCGGAACGAAACCGTGTCCGCTGCATTTTCGGGCTGGCGCTAGATTTTCGATTTTGCGGCACGTAGCGCCGCGCTCCGGCCTGTGGGCCAGCGAATTATCAGGTGGGATTTGCGTGCACGCTACCGGTGACCAATTTCGGCTACTCATCTACAGCCACGACACGTTCGGGCTCGGGCATCTGCGCAGGTGCAGGGCCATCGCGCACGCGCTCGTCGACCACCGCAGCGACATATCGGTACTGATCCTCTCCGGTTCGCCGATCATAGGCTCTTACGGCTTTCGGCCGCGCGTGGATTTTGTCCGCTTCCCCGGCGTCGTCAAGCTGCGCAATGGCGATTACTCGCCGCGTGGTCTCGATATTTCGATCGAGGATGCCATCTCCATCCGGGAGAAGTTGATCCGCGCAAGTGCCGAAGCTTTTCGCCCGCACGTGTTCCTGGTCGACAAGGAGCCGCTGGGTCTGCGCGGCGAGGTTGGGCCGACGCTGGAGATGCTGAAGAACAACGGCACCCGCCTTGTGCTTGGCCTGCGCGACATCATGGACGATCAGGATCAACTGGCTGAGGAGTGGGATCGCAAGGCGGCGATGCCGGCGCTGGAAAATCTTTACGACAATATCTGGGTCTACGGGTCGGACCGGATCTATGACCCTCTGGCGGGTCTTTCCGTATCGAATGCCGTGCGTCGTAAGATGGCGTATACGGGCTACCTGCGCCGCAATTTCGCGTCGGGGACGAACGCTGGCCGAAGCTCCCCGGAGCTACCTGACAACTTTGTGCTTGTGACGACCGGTGGTGGCGGCGATGGCGCAACGCTCGTCGATTGGGTGATCAGTGCTTGCGAGCAATATCCCTCGATCCCGCACAACATTCTGATCGTCATGGGACCCTTCATGCCGGCCGAGATGCAATCGTCGTTTCGTGCCCGGGCAGCGCACCTGCCGCGTGTGCAGTTGACGACGTTCGTGCCCGATCTGGAGCGCGTGATGAGCCGGTCGTCAGGTGTCATCGGCATGGGTGGCTACAACACCTTCTGCGAGATACTTGCCGC
Source organism: Hyphomicrobiaceae bacterium (assembly GCA_031421555.1). Taxonomy (GTDB): domain Bacteria; phylum Pseudomonadota; class Alphaproteobacteria; order Rhizobiales; family Hyphomicrobiaceae; genus JAKFWF01. Next base: position 1,813 of record JANOOW010000124.1, read on the forward strand.
CGACAAACCGGCGTTGATCGTGCCGAGAACGGTGCCGCGGCTCGAGCAGTTCATCCGCGCCGACCGCATGTCGAAGCTCGGCGTCGTCAGCATGCTGGTCGACGACGATAATCGATCGATCGCTGCGATGGCGGATGCGATCAACCGTCTGCCGCATCAAGCCTCACCCTCGTCTGTGAACCTGCCGGGCTATCTCGATGGCTTCCAGAACATCAACCGGATCGTCGATGGATGGCTCGGTCCGGGCGCTGGCGCTCAGCGCTCGCTCGAGCTGGTCAATTGATGGCCAGAGCTTCGATCGGCGTCGCTCCCAGCATCGAGTCTCCTGGTCAAATCGATTGCCGTCTGGCCGTCGTCATGAAGGGCTATCCGCGGCTGTCGGAGACCTTCATTGCTCAGGAGCTGCTCAGCCTGCAGCGGCTCGGCATACCGTTTGTCATCTACTCGTTGCGCCGCCCCACAGACGGCAAGGAACATCCAGTACACGCAGCTATCACCGCGCCGCGCCGCTATTTGCCCGAGTACCTGTATCAAGCGCCCCGTCGTCTGTTTACCGCCTGGTGGCGTGTTCGCAACCGTCCTGAACTGAAAGCCGGATACGTGGCTGCCCGCCGCGCCTTTCTGCGCGATTTGCGGCGTGATCCGACGGCCAATAGAGTACGCCGCTTCGGGCAGGCACTCGTGCTGGCCGACGAGCTGCCAGCCGGGATCCGGCATTTATACGTGCACTTTCTGCATACGCCGGCGTCGGTCACCCGATATGCGGCGATGATCCGCGGCCTGACCTGGAGTACGTCGGCGCACGCCAAGGACATCTACACAATCCCAAAGTGGGAGAAGGCGGAGAAGATCGCCGGCATGGCGTGGCTGACGACGTGTACGGCCGCCAACGTCGCGCATTTGAAAGAACTAGCCGGAACTCATGCGGGCAAGATTGAGCTTCTGTACCATGGCCTCGATCTCGCCCGTTTTGGAACGCCGTACCGCATGAGCGAAGCCCGCGACGGCACCGATCCATCGCAGCCGGTCCGCTTGTTGTCGGTAGGACGCGCGGTCGAAAAGAAGGGCTACGATGTGCTGCTCGAAGCGCTCAGCCAACTGCCGCCGGACCTCGCCTGGCGCTTCACCCACATCGGCGGCGGCGAACTGCGTCCAGACCTTGAGACGCAGGCGAAGCAGCTTGGGCTGGCGGATCGCATTTTGTGGCAGGGAGCGCGTACGCAGGAAGATGTGCTGGCTGCGTACCGGCAGGCTGATATCTTCGTGCTGGCCTCGCGGATCGCTGCCGACGGCGACCGCGATGGCCTGCCGAACGTGCTGATGGAGGCGCAAAGTCAGGGCGTGGCATGTGTTTCAACGACGGTATCAGGCGTGCCCGAACTGATCCGGGAGGGTGAAACCGGCTGCCTCGTTGCCCCTGATGATGCCAAAGCGTTGGCGGCTGCGCTCGAAGGCCTGATCCGAGATCCGGCGCGCCGAATGGCGTTGGGCGAGGCCGGCGCAGCACGCGTCCGCGGCTCCTTCGACCACGCATCGGCAATCGGCAAACTTGCCAGCCGTCTGCGCGCGCATATCGATGAACCTGCTTTGGTGCGGCGATGAAGGTTGCGTTCTATGCGCCGCTCAAGACGCCGGACAGTCCTGTCCCCTCCGGTGACCGTCTGATCGGCCGCATGCTGTGGCAGGCGATTGAGACAGGAGGGCATCGCGTCGAACTGGTCTCGCGCTTTCGCAGTTTCGACAAGCATGGCGATGCCGATCGCCAGCGAAGGCTGGCGCCGATCGGTGCATGGACGGCGCGCCGGTTGCTTCGCAAAATGCGTGACGCAAAAAACCGACCGGACCTGTGGCTGACCTATCATCTCTATCACAAGGCACCTGACTATCTCGGGCCAGTGGTGACGTCCGAGCTTGGCATCCCCTATTGTATCGCCGAGGCGTCTTCATCGCCGCGGCAGGCAGATGGGCGCTGGAAGGCTGGCCATGCGGCTTCAGCCGCCGCGCTGGCAGCTGCGGATCTGATCATCAATCTCAATCCGAAAGACGAGCCGGGGATCAGCGGGCTGGCCGGGCAGCAAACTCGAATGATCAAGCTTCAGCCCTTCATTGACGGGCGCGTGTTGCAGGCAGCGCGGTCCAACCGGGAGAGCCACCGGGCGATCCTTGCGCGCACGTGGGGTCTCGACCCTGCCGTTCCCTGGCTGCTCGCGGTCGGGATGATGCGGCCGGGCGACAAGGCTGCGAGCTATGCCGTGTTGGCCGATGCCCTCGATCTTCTGCAAAATCGATCCTGGCAGCTGATAGTCGCGGGCGATGGTCCCGCACGCAGCGAACTCGAAGCGCGCTACGCCACCTTCGGCGATCGTGTGCGCTTCGTTGGCGAACAGTCGCCGGAAGCGGTTGCGGCGCTCATGGCCGCGTCGGACCTTCTGGTATGGCCAGCGATCAACGAAGCGATCGGCATGGTCTTCATCGAGGCGGCGATGGCTGGCCTCCCCGTCGCCGGTGCTGACCGGCCCGGTATCGCCGCGATCGTTGAGCACGGCCGAACCGGCCTATTGGTCCCCGAGCATGACGTTTCCGCCTTTGCAGCCGCGGTCGGCGGTTTGCTCAGCGACAAACAACGCCGCATCGCGATGGGTCGAGCTGCCGCCGTTCGAGCCGGAATGCAGAATGACGTGAGCCGGGCCGGTCCGTTACTGTGCCGTCAATTGGAGGCGTTGGTTGGATGAAGCCACGCGTACTCTTCTATGTGCAACACTTGTTGGGCGTTGGACACGTCAAGCGCGCCGCTGCGATCGCCCGTGCCGCCGCCGAAACGCTCGATCTTCACGTGGCGCTCGGTGGCGAGCCGGTCGCGCTTGCCGATTTCGGCGCCGCGACGGTCCACCAGTTGCCACCGGCGCGCGCGGAAGATCTGTCGTTTAAGGTGCTGCTCGATGACACGGGCCAGCCGATCGATGAACAGTGGCGCGTCCGCCGCCGTGCGGCTCTGCTGGACCTGGCATCGCGCCTCGATCCGCAGGTGCTGCTCGTCGAGCATTATCCGTTCGGCCGGGCTAAGTTCGCGTTCGAACTATTGCCCCTTTTCGAAATCATGAAGACACGGCCGAAGCGGCGCATCCTCTGCTCGGTCCGGGATGTCCTGGTGGAAAAGGGTGAGAGCGCCAAGTCGGACAAGACCGTGCACCTTGTGCGACAGTGGTTCGATGCGGTGCTTGTGCACGGCGATGAAACGGTAATCCCATTTTCCGCAACGTTTCCGGCAGCGAGCGCGATCGCCGATCTGCTGGAGTACACCGGCTATGTCGTCGATGGCGCCGGGCTGCCAACTGCGGTGCGCGACCCATCGGGCGAGATCGTCGTATCGACCGGCGGCGGTGCGGTCGGCCAAGAGGTGCTGCAAGCGGCCCTTGACGCTGCGCAATCGGGCGCCTTGTCACCCCGTCACTGGCGCTTGCTGGCCGGCGGCAATCTTGCCGAACCCGTGTTTCAGGCTTTGCGCGCCCAAGCCTTGGATGACCCTCGCGTCACGGTCGAGCGGGCACGGCCGGATTTCCGCGTGCTGCTGGGCCGCGCCGGACTGTCCATCTCGCAAGCCGGATACAACACCGTGATGGACATCCTGATCGCCGGCTGCCCGGCATTGGTCGTGCCGTTCGCGGCCGAGGCCGAGAGCGAGCAGCTATTCCGCGCCCGCGAGTTCGAGCGTCGAGGCCTGATCACCGTGCTCGAAGAGCACGCGATGACATCCGCCTCGCTCGTGGCTGCTGCCGAAAATGCGCTTACAGCAACCACGGCAAAGCCGGTATCGATCAATCTCGATGGCGCGCGCGGGACAGCGAAAGCGCTCGCAAAACATGCGGCGGCGTCATGAGCGATAGTCCCGGCGACTGGCAGCCACTGGACATTGAATTGCAGGCTTGGGCCGCAGCCGGACTTCAGGCGACATTCTGGTGGCGCGACGACGATGCGATCGAGCCGACGCCCGCACTCGATCGCATGCTGGCGTTATCGCAGCGCTTCGCGGCGCCACTGGGCCTCGCGGTCATTCCGGCGAAAGCAACGCTTGCTCTGGCCGATCGCCTACAGCCTGCCGTGACGGTCGACGTCTTGCAGCACGGCTTCTCACATCAAAACCACGCCGGGCCCGGTGAACGGGCAGCCGAGTTCGGCCCGCAGCGGCCGCTCGACGTGCGTTTAGCCGAACAGGAGCGCGGCTGGCACATGTTGGAGGCGTTCCCGCGGCGCGTGCCGATCTTCGTGCCGCCCTGGAACCGCTACGATCGCGAGCTGGCCCAGGGCTTTTCATCTTACGGAATGAAGGCTATTTCTGCCTTCGGCGATGCCAATCGGTTGCCATTTCCTATTGTCGAGTGCAATTGTCATATCGACATAATAAGCTGGAGGACGACGAGAGGGTTTGCCGGCGTGGCGAAGACCGTATCGAAGCTGGCCGATCATCTGCATGCGCGCCGTTCGAGTACGGACGGAGCGGATGCCGTGACCGGTCTGCTCACGCACCATCTGGTGCACGACGAGGCATGCTGGTCATTCCTGACAGATTTGTTTGCTCACCTTCAGCACCCTTGCGTCCGATGGGTTCGCCCGATGGATGCCGTCCGCGCACCGCCGGGTACATGACGCTCCAATGAACCAGACCACACCCGCTTCGACCGACATCATCCAGGTTCGCGATCTGCGGGTTGCCTTCGATACGCCGGGCGGCGCCATCGAAGCTCTGCGCGGCATCAACTTCCGCATCCGTCCGGGGAAAACGGTGGCGCTCGTCGGTGAGAGCGGATCCGGCAAGAGTGTCACCGCGCAAGTGCTGATGGGTCTGCTGCCGAAGGTTGCCCGGATCGCCAGCGGTGAAGTTCTCTTCCGCGATGCCAAGACGGGCACGGTGCAAGACCTGGCGAAGCTCGATCCTCGCTCGGCCGAATTCCGCGCCATCCGCGGCAGCCGCATCTCGATCGTGTTCCAGGAACCGATGACGTCGATGTCGCCGTTGCACCGCGTTGGCGAGCAGATACAGGAGGCTCTAGAACTCCATCATCCGGTGACGGGCGAGGCTGCGAAAACGCGAGTGCTCGATATGTTGCGCCTGGTGCGCTACCCGGACCCGGAGCGCGGCTACAAAAGCTATCCGTTCGAGTTGTCAGGCGGTTTACGTCAGCGCGCGATGATCGCGATGGCGCTGGTGTGCCGGCCGGCACTGCTGGTTGCCGACGAACCGACGACCGCGCTCGATGTCACTGTGCAGGCGCAAGTACTCGGCCTGATCAAGGATCTGCAGGCCGAACTCGGGATGGCCGTGTTGATGATCACGCACGACATGGGGGTGGTCGCCAACGTCGCCGACGAGGTCGTGGTGCTCTATCGCGGCGAGGTCATGGAGGCGGGCGATGCCGGGGATATCTTCCGCTCCCCGCGCCATCCATACCTCAAGGCTTTGATGGCGGCGGTGCCGCGCATCGATGCTGATCCAGCGCACCGGTTGATGCCGCTGGCAACTGCAGATGAGCAGACACCGGCAAAGCTCGCGCAAAAGCGTCCCGTCCTTCTGCTAAATGCGAAGCCACTGCTCGCCGTCGAAAACCTGTCGAAGTCGTACGTGATCCAGGCCGAGTCGTTCGGCTTCAAGAAAACGTCGGCGCGCGTCGTGAAGGCGGTCGATCGCGTTAGCTTTTCGATCGCCGAAGGCGAGTGTCTTGGCCTTGTCGGCGAGAGTGGTTGCGGTAAGACGACCGTGTCCAAGATGATCATCGGTGCCACTACAACCGATGAGGGTTCGATCGTCTACAACGGCGATGCTCAACCGGTCGATCTCGCACCGATGAGCGATGCGGAGCGCACACCTTACCGGCCTCGGTTGCAGTACATCTTCCAGGATCCGCAAGGATCGCTCAATCCACGCATGACGGTGCTCGACCTGGTTGCCGAGCCGTTGCGGGTGCAGAAGATCGGCACGACGGCGACACAGCGGGCACGCGTCGAGGAGCTGCTCGGCCTCGTCGGCATCGATCCGCGTTTTCTCAATCGCTATCCGCACAGCTTTTCCGGCGGGCAGCGTCAGCGGCTCGGTATCGCGCGCGCGCTCGCACTGTCGCCAAAGCTGCTGCTGCTGGACGAGCCGGTCTCGGCGCTCGACGTTTCAACCCAGGCGCAAGTACTCAATCTGCTGAACGACCTGCGGGCCAATCTCGGCCTCACCTACCTTTTCATCTCGCACAACCTCGCGGTGGTGAACTACGTCGCCGATCGCGTGGCGGTGATGTGTGCCGGGCGGATCGTCGAAATCGCGCCGCGCCGTTCGCTGTTTACCAGCGCACGGCATCCCTACACGAAAGCGTTGCTGGCGTCGGCGCCGTCACCCGACCTCGATCATCGTTTGAACTTCGATGTGATCCGCGATGGCGCCGCAACCAACCCGGCGTACTGGCCGCCCCCGTTCGACGAACGTCCGGGGCACGCGAGCGCCATGATCGAGATCGAGCGCGGCCATTTCGTGCGCGCCCGCGAGGACGTCAAAGTGACGGAGTTGGTGTGATGAGGCGGACGTACTTCTCGCTGCTGATCTTCATTCTCGCGTTGGTGCCGGCGGCCCCGTCACAGGCGCAATCGTTCATCGAACCTCCGATGTTCGCGGACCAGGTGAAAGCTGGCAAACTGCCGCCGGTCGAAAAGCGGGTGCCAGCCGAACCAGCGATCGCCACATTCGATTTGCCATGGCAGGAAATCGGACGCCACGGCGGCATGATCACAAACTTGATGGAGCGCGCCGCCGACATCCGCCGCATGTCGGCTTACGGCTACGCGCGCCTCGCCGGCTACGTGCCGGGCTACAAGATCGAAGCCGATATCTTGAAGTCGTTCGACGTGAAGGATGGGCGCGAGTTCACGTTCACGCTGCGCAAGGGCCATCGCTGGTCCGACGGCCATCCGTTCACCACCGATGACTTGCGCTACTTCTGGGAGGACATGGCGCTCAACAAGGAGCTGAGCCCAGACGGTCCGCCCAAGGAGATGCTGGTCGATGGCCGCCCGCCGAAGGTGGAAGTCATCGACGAGGTGACGATCCGCTACACCTGGGACGCGCCGAACTCCTTCTTTCTGACGTCGCTGGCATCGGCCTCGCCGTTGATGATCTATCGCCCGGCGCATTATCTGAAGCGCTTCCACAAGCGTTATGCGAAGCCGGACAAGCTGGACGAGCAGATCAAGAAGCGAAGCCGCCGCGATTGGGTCGATCTGCACTTCAATCGCGACCGGTCGGCCCGCCTCGACAACCCGGAAATGCCCGTGCTCGATCCGTGGGTCAACACCACGCCGTCGCCCTCGGAGCGTTTCGTATTCGAGCGCAACCCGTACTATCACCGGGTCGATCCGCAAGGCCGTCAGCTGCCCTACATCGATCAGATCGCGGTGACCATCGCCGCCTCGAAACTGATCCCCGCCAAAGTCGGCGCGGGGGAAGCGGAGTTGCAAGCGCGCGCCTTGCAGTTCAACAATTATACCGTTTTGAAACGTGCCGAAGCGCGGCAGAATTACAAGGTGCGTCTGTGGCGCAGCGCCCGCGGATCGCAAATGGCACTCTATCCCAACTTGAATGCCGCAGATCCGGCATGGCGCGATTTGATGCGCGATGTCCGCTTCCGCCGCGCGCTCTCGCTGGCGATCGATCGTCGCGAGATCAATATGGTGATCTACTATGGCCTGGCACGTGAGAGCGCCAACACGGTGATGGCCGAAAGCCCGCTCTATAAACCTGAACTGGCTTCGACGTGGGCGACGTTCGATCTGGTTGCGGCGAACAACCTGCTCGACGAGATGGGTCTCACCGGGCGCGACAACCGCAATATCCGTTTGATGAAAGACGGCCGGCCGCTGGAAATCATCGTCGAAACGGCGGCCGAGGGCGCCGAGCATACCGACGTGCTGGAACTGATGCGCGACACCTGGGCAAAGGCCGGTGTCGCGCTCTATATCAAGCCGCAGACCCGCGACGTGCTGCGCCGGCGCGTCAAAGCGGGCGCCACGATCATGTCCGTGTTCTTCGGCTTCGACAACGGCATCGCCACCGCCGATACGCCGCCGAACGAATTGGCGCCGACGCAGGAAGATCAACTGCAATGGCCACTGTGGGGGCTGTACTACTCGTCGAGCGGGCGAAGCGGTGCCAAGCCCGATATGCCGGAAGCCATTCGCCTCGAAGAGCTGTACGCGTCCTGGATGAAGGCTCAAGACAAGGCAGAGCGCACACGCATCTGGGACGAAATGCTCAAGATCAATGCCGAACAGGTCTTTACCATCGGCACGATCAACGCGGTGCCACAACCCGTCGTGATTTCCAACCGGTTACATAACCTTCCACAGGTTGCGATCTACTCGTGGGAACCCGGCGCCCACTTCGGCATCTTCCGGCCCGATACCTTCTGGCTCACCGACACCACCAAACAGGGTTCTTGATATGGTGCAGTACCTGATCAAGCGTGTGATCACCATGGCGATGACGCTGGTCGTCATTTCCGCGCTCGTCTTTATCGTGATCAAGCTACCGCCAGGCGATTACCTCACGACCTACATCGAAGAGTTGAAGGCCCAGGGCGAGAACGTCGATCAGAGCCGGATCGACTTTCTGCGCACGCGCTACGGCCTCGACCAGCCGGCCTGGCAGCAATACCTGACGTGGGCCACCGGGCTGTTGCGCGGCGATCTCGGCTGGTCATTCGAATACGATCAGCCGGTGTCCAAAGTGGTCGGCGAGACGCTGTTCCTGACGGTGATTCTGAAACTGGCAACGGTGCTCTTCATCTATGCGGTTGCGTTTCCGATCGGCGTGTACTCGGCGACGCACCAGTACAGTTGGGCCGATCACGGGCTGACGTTCCTCGGCTTCCTCGGCATCGCGGTGCCGAATTTCCTGTTTGCGCTGGTGATCCTTTACGCAGCCAACGTTTGGTTCGGCACCTCGATCGGCGGTCTGATGGACCCGAGCTACATCGGCGAACCGTGGTCGTGGGGCAAGTTCGGCTCGCTGCTCGCGCACTTGTGGGCGCCGGTCATCGTCATCGGCATCACCGGCACGGCTGGCATGATCCGGCGATTGCGCGCAAACCTACTCGATGAATTGCAAAAGCAGTACGTGACCACGGCTCGCGCCAAGGGCATGCCGGAACGGCGCTTGTTGCTGCGCTATCCGATGCGGGTCGCGCTCAATCCGTTCATCGCCGACGTCGGTTCGCTGCTGCCGCAGCTGGTGTCGGGCGCGGTCATCGTTTCCGTGGTGATGAGCCTGCCGACGAGCGGGCCGTTGCTTCTGTCCTCCCTGCAATCGCAGGATACGTATCTTGCCGGCTCGTTCCTGATGTTCCTTGCGACGCTGACCGTCGTCGGCATGTTCATCTCGGATGTGGCGCTGGCCATCCTCGATCCGCGCATCAGGCTGGAGTGAACTGATGCAAGACACCGCCCCCCCCGCCGACATGCCCGACCGGTTACCGCATTACGTATCGGCCGCGCCGTTCAATCCGGGCCGCCCGGTGCCGATGAGTGCCGCGCTGGAGGAGTACTACACCGCCTCGTCCTTCACGATGATGTGGTGGCGCTTCCGCCGTCACCGCATCGCATTGCTGTCCGGCATCGTGCTGCTGCTCGCATATATCTCGATCCTGTTCGTCGAGATCATCGCGCCCTATGGCCTCGATCGCCGCGACACCAGCCACATCTATGCGCCGCCGCAAGGGGTCCACCTATTCCACAACGGCTCATTTGTTGGGCCCTTCGTCTATCCGCTCACGTACCGTCTCGACATGGAAACGCTGAAGCGCGAGTACACGGCCGATAAGACCAGGCCGCAACCGGTCCGCCTGCTTTGCTCGGGTGACCCCTACAACTTCTGGGGCTTGATTCCCGGTAGCTTCCATCTTCTTTGCCCGCCGCAGGACGGCACGATGTACCTGTTCGGCACCGACCGGCTGGGCCGGGACATGGCATCGCGCCTCATGTACGGCGCGCGCATATCGCTGACGATCGGGTTGGTCGGCATTACGGTATCGTTCATTCTCGGCATCACCATCGGCGGCATTGCCGGCTTCTTCGGTGGTTGGGTCGATAACGTGATCCAGCGCATCATCGAGATCCTGAAATCGCTGCCCGAGTTGCCGTTGTGGCTCGCGCTATCGGCAGCGCTGCCAGCGAACTGGAGCCCGATCCTGGTCTACTTCGGTATCACGATCATCCTTGGCCTGCTCGAATGGCCGGGTTTGGCGCGTGCGGTGCGCTCGAAACTCCTGTCGCTGCGTCAGGAGGACTACGCTGTTGCCTCGCGGTTGATGGGGGCCAAGCCGCCGCACATTATCGGCCGCCATCTGCTGCCGAATTTTATGAGCCACCTCATCGCCTCGGCGACGCTCGCGATTCCGGCGATGATCCTTGGCGAGACGGCGCTTAGCTTCCTGGGTCTCGGCCTGCGCGCACCGGTAACGAGTTGGGGCGTGCTGCTGTCGGAAGCACAGAACATCGAAGCGATCGCGCTTTACCCCTGGCTGCTGATCCCGATGATCCCGGTCATCATCACCACCCTCGCCTTCAACTTCTTTGGCGATGGCCTGCGCGACGCCGCCGATCCCTACAACTGAGGGTGCGGGAAAGGGTAACAGCCAAGCTTTCCTTGCGATTTATGGCCGATGACGGGTATACCCGGCTTGGAACCGCAAAGGATGATATGATGCGCCTGCTCATGCTGGCGACCGTGGGTGGCGCCATCGGTGCTGGCGCGCGACACTTGGTCAACGTTGGGTTCCACCGCTGGCTAGGTCCCGCGTTTCCGTGGTCTACGTTGTTCGTCAACATCGCCGGTTCACTGGTGATGGGCCTGCTGATCGAGGCACTGGCGTTGCGTTTGAATGGCTCCATCGAGCTACGCACGTTCCTGGCGACCGGCATCCTCGGCGGCTTCACGACGTTTTCGGCGTTCTCGCTGGATGCGGTCAATCTCATACAGCGCGGCGACATGCCGTCCGCCGCGCTCTACATTGGTGGTTCGGTCATGTTCTCAATCCTAGGGCTTTACGCGGGCCTCAGCCTCGCACGCGCGGTGTTCGCATGAGTGATCCCGTCGAAACCATTTCGGTCAAGCCGGACGAAGCAGGCCTGCGTCTGGATCGCTGGTTCAAGGCGCACTTTCCCGATGTCAGCCACGTCTATCTGCAGAAGCTGCTGCGGTCGGGCCAGGTCCGTATCGACAGCCGCCGCGTGCAGTCGAGCGACCGGCTCGAGCCCGGCATGCAGATCCGCGTGCCGAAGGTCGTTCGTCTACCGCCTAAGGCCGGAGCGCCCGTCCGAACCGGATCGCCGGCATCGAAAGGCGACCGCGATACGATCGAGCAGATGATCATCTTCGAGGACGACCACGTGTTGATCCTCAACAAGCCGTTCGGCATCGCGGTGCAGGGCGGCACCGGCACGTCACGGCACATCGACGGCCTGCTCGCCGGCATGGTTGATCGCTTCGGCGACCGGCCGCGCCTCGTGCATCGCCTCGATCGCGACACCACCGGCGTTCTCCTGGTGGCAAAAACCCGCGATGCCGCGAGCAAGCTCGGCAAGATCTTCCAGACCCGTTCGGCGGCGAAGACCTACTGGGCACTGGTCAAAGGCACGCCGAAACCACCGCAGGGCAAGATCGAAGCGGCGCTCGTCAAGGCCGAGGGTCCAGATGGTGACCGCGTGCGCAAGGCGCTGCCGGGCGAACAGGACGTTGCGATGCACGCCACCACGCACTACTCGGTGATCGATCGCGTCGGCCACGTCGCCTCATGGGTATCGCTGAAGCCGGTGACTGGCCGCCAGCACCAGTTGCGCGCACACATGGCGATGATCGGCTGTCCGATCGTCGGCGACAACAAGTACGAAGGTTGCGACGTGCTGGTCGACAGCGGCATCGAGCAAAAGCTGCATCTGCACGCCCGACGCCTGATTTTGCCGCATCCCGATGGCAAGAAGCGGATCGATGTGACAGCCGCTTTGTCCCCACATATGAAGCACGCCTGGGATATGCTCGGCCTCGACGCCAACCGGTACGACACGGATGCGGACTAGCGCTCCCGATAAGAAGCGCGTTGGGAAAAGAGCTTCATGAACCTCGTCATCTTCGATTGCGACGGCACGCTGGTCGACAGCCAGCACCTTATCGTGTCGGCGATGGACAGCGCGTTCGGCGCGCACGGCCTCGAGCTTTTGCCCCGGCAGACGACGTTGTCGATTGTCGGCTTGTCACTCCACGAGGCGGTCGGGCGTCTGATCCCGGACGCCGATGCTGGCTTCGTCGGCGAGGTCGCGCAGTCCTACAGGGACGCGTTCGGCGTGCTGCGGCGGGACGCTGCAAACCACGAGCCCATGTATCCCGGCGCGCTCGACGTCATCCGTGCGCTGAGCCTGCGGGGCGATACCGTGCTCGGCGTCGCCACCGGCAAATCCCGGCGCGGCGTCGCAGCCTTGTTCGACCGGATGGAGCTGCACCCGCACTTCGTGACGATCCAAACCGCCGACACGCACCCCTCGAAACCGCACCCCTCGATGATCATCACGGCCATCCAGGAGGCCGGCGCCACCGCTGGCACCACGGTGATGATCGGCGACACCTCCTTCGACATGGAGATGGCCCGCAATGCCGATGTCGCCAGCATCGGCGTCGCCTGGGGCTATCATCCGGTCGATGAACTCAAACTCGCCGGCGCCCACGAGATCGTGCACGGTTATGAGGATCTGGTCGCCGTCATCGACCGCCTGCTGTCGCCGGAGTTCCAGCCGTGACACAACCCGCGGATCCGCCGGTGCCTGGCGTCATCAAAGACACGATGCGCCAGCCGTTGCCGAAGCGCTTCTACAAGCAGGTCACGGCCGAGCCACGCAATGGTGCATTTGCCGTGCTACTCGATGGCCGTCCTGTGCGCACGCCGAAGAAGGCGCTCCTGCAAGCCGCAACGCTACCGCTCGCCGAGGCCTTGGCCGTGGAATGGGCCGCACAAGAGACTGAGATCAATCCGGCGCGGATGCCACTGACGCGTCTCGTCAACGCCGCGATCGACGGCGTCACGGGTCGCGAAGCAGAAGTCGCCGCCGGGATCGTGCAGTACGCCGGCACCGACCTGTTGTGCTATCGCGCGGCCGGTCCAGCAGCGTTGGTCGAGCGCCAAGCGCACGCCTGGGATCCGGTGATCGCCTGGGCGGAAAAGTGGATCGGCGGCCGCTTTCTCCTGACCGAAGGCGTCGTGCATGTATCCCAACCACCGGCAACGCTGGAAAAGTTTGCAGTAAAGGTCGCGGGCCGCGATGCGTTTCAGTTGGCGGCCTTGCACGTGATGACGACGCTCACTGGCTCGGCGTTATTGGCGCTCGCTCACGCCGAAGGCGCTCTTTCTGCCGATGCCGCCTGGGCGGCTGCTCACATCGACGAAGATTACCAGATCGAAAAGTGGGGCACCGATTTCGAAGCGGTGCACCGCCGCGCCGTCCGCTGGCGTGACATGGAAGCCGCGGGTAGGTTGCTGGCATTGGTTTGATCTCGCGACCGTCGAGCCATAGGTCGGCTACAGGCACCAAGCCCGACACTTTTGTGCACCAGCCGTGAATGCCGGCTCCCTAAACTCCCGAAGGTCGCTCACGCAACACTCTAGCCTACTTTTGAGATGTCCATTTCGTAATTGCATAATTTCCGCCTGTTCACCCGTTTCACCTGACCAAGCCGTCATCCCGGCCAGCCGTAGGTCGGCTAGAGCGCTCGCGAGAGCCGACACCTTTGGCAGCACCTGTGAATGTCGCTCGCGTATACCACCCGTGAACGTCGGCTCTCGCGGAAACGCTCTAGCCGACCTACAAATTTCACGTCACATCGCTCCCATTCACCACGTCCGCAACTT
>JANOOW010000125.1:0-3456 GCA_031421555.1 Hyphomicrobiaceae bacterium
ATTATGCCCGCCATCGAGCCAGACTTCAGCGTCTGACGATAGATCATTGGTCAGCCGCCCACCGCCGAGGCGTTGCATGCGCGCTGGCCACACGACCTCCGTGAGGCCGCGTTCCATCGCATCCGTGTTGGCGCCAAGGCCGATATCGCCGAGCATGAGCGCCGCAGCGATCGCCGTACCCGCGTTGACGATCTGGTGCCGCCCGACGAGCGCCGGGCGCGGCAGATCAAGCAGCGTGTCCTCGTTCTGGAATACCATGCGGCCGCGCTGCTCAAAGGCTTCGTAGCTTTCGCCCCAGACCGTCAAAGGCGCATTGACGCGTGCTGCAACGCTGCGGATCGCATCGAGCCCCTCATCCGACTGCAGCGAAACCACACACGGCACGCCACGCTTCAAGATTCCGGCTTTCTCGGTGGCGATTTTCGCGATCGTATCGCCGAGCTTGTCGGCGTGATCCATCGCCACCGGTGTAATGATGGTCAGGCGCGGCTTGTCGATGACGTTGGTGCCATCCGCACGCCCGCCAAGGCCGACCTCCAGCAGCACCGCATCGGCTGGCGTCCCGGCGAACGCCAGGAAAGCCGCCGCCGTCGTCATTTCGAAGAACGTCATCTGGTCGCTGGCATTGACCTGCTCGACCCGCGACAGCAGATCGACCAGCTGTTCTTCGGTCACCGGTTGCGACCGGCCATCGGAGCCTGGAATTTGGATGCGTTCATGAAATCGCACGAGGTGCGGCGACGTATAGACGTGAACCCGTTTGCCAGCCGCTTCGAGCATTGCCTTGAGGAACGCGGTGGTAGAGCCCTTGCCATTGGTGCCGGCGATATGGATCACCGGCGGCAGCTTCTGGTGCGGATTGCCGAGTTTGGCCAGCAACCCGGTGATACGATCCAGCGACAGATCGATCAGCATTGGATGCAGCGTCTTCAGGTGCGCAAGCAATGCGTCGCTCGTGCGCTCGCCGCGCTCGTTTGCGGGCACGGCGGGCCTACGAACCCAACGGCTTGACCGCCGGCTTGCCGGCCGAAGAGCCAGTGCGGCCACCCTCGAAGGGCTGCGGAGCAGTTACCGGCTCGGCGTGGATGGGCGTTTCCGTCCGGTTGCCCGGCTGCTCGATCATCTTGCCGTTGACTTGACCGTTCAGACTCGCGTGTCCGTGCATGGTCTTCTGCTTCGCCGGTGTCTTGACCAGATCCTGGTTTGCCATCATCAAGCGGCACAGGCGCGCCAGGGTCTCTTTCATCTTGTGCCGGTGCACCACCATATCGACCATGCCATGCGCCAGCAGGTATTCGGCGCGCTGGAAGCCTTCCGGCAACTGCTCGCGGATGGTCTGCTGAATCACACGCGGGCCGGCAAAACAAATGAGCGCGCCGGGTTCGGCCAAATGAATATCGCCCAGCATGGCATACGATGCGGTAACGCCGCCGGTCGTCGGATCGGTCAGAACCACAAGATACGGCAGACGCTCCTCGCGCAGGCGCTGCACGGCGATTGTCGTGCGTGGCATTTGCATCAGCGACATGATGCCTTCCTGCATGCGCGCGCCGCCGGAGGCCGCGAACAGAATGAAGGGTGTCTTCTTCTCGACCGCGCGCATCATGCCGGTGATGATCGCCTGGCCCGCCGCCATGCCCAGCGACCCACCGACGAAGCGCATGTCATGCGCCGCCGCGACCACATCCTGGCCGTCAAGCTTGCCTTCGCCGACAAGCACGCTGTCGTCGAGTTCGGTTTTTGCGCGGGCTTCTTTCAGCCGATCGGGGTATTTGATGCTGTCGCGAAACTTGAGCGGGTCGAGCGGCACGGGTGGTACCGCAACTTTTGCGAACACGCCGTTGTCGAACATATGCGCTAGCCGTTGCGGCGCTGTCATCCGGTCGTGATAGTTCGAGCCGGGGAACACGAATTGATTGTTCTCGAGGTCCTTGAAGTAGACCATCTGGCCGGACTCGGGGTCCGTGCGCCACATATCGTCCGGCACCTCGCGCTTGGCTCCAAGGAACCCGCGAATCTTGGGCCGAACAATATTATTGATCCAGTTCACTTAAGTCGTCTCCTCGACGCGTTGCTGCGCTGCAGCATAACGCGCTATGCCTAGCCTGAATGCTGCTGCCTGTCGATAAGGAGGCGCGTGGCAGCGGCGAAGGCGCGATGTGCTGCGGTTCAGCTTTGGCGTAGTCCCTGCGCCAGCGTCTCTACTAATTCTAGGACACCAGAGGCCGTCTTACCAGTGGCACGGCCATTTTTGTCGAGCGACTGGGCGATCGTAGTTACTAAAACCGAGCCCACGACCACGGCATCCGCGCCCTTGGCGATTGCCCGCGCCTGCTCGGCTGTCCGCACACCGAAACCGACCGCAACTGGCAGTTTTGTGGCTTGTTTGATGCGCGCGACTTGCGCATGCACCTCCGCCGGATCAGGCGCGGCGGCGCCCGTTATGCCATTGATCGACACATAGTAGACAAAGCCGCTGGTGTTTGCCAGCACTGCCGGCAGCCGCTTACCGTCCGTTGTCGGCGTTGCCAATCTGATGAAATTCAAGCCTTTGGCGATAGCCGGCAAGCACAATTCCTCGTCCATTTCCGGCGGCGTATCGACGACGATCAGGCCATCCACGCCGGCAGCCTTGGCTTCGTTCAGGAAGTCATCGACGGGGAAAACATAGATCGGATTGAAATAACCCATGAGTACGATCGGCGTGTCCTGGTTTTTGGCCCGGAAGGCGCGGATGGCGGCCAGGGTCTTCTTCATCGTCTGCCCGGCATGCAAGGCGCGAAGGCCGGCTGCCTGGATGGCCGGACCGTCCGCCATTGGATCGGAGAATGGCATGCCGATTTCGATGACGTCGGCACCCGCCTTCGGCAATCCATCAAGGATGGTCGCGAATGTGCCGGCATCCGGGTCGCCGGCCATGACGAAGGTGACGAGCCCCGGCCGTCCCTCGGTCTTGAGGGCGGCAAAACGCCGGTCGATGCGCGTGCTGGTGGTCATGAGGGGTACTGGTCTGCTGTGAGAATGGTGGTCATTGATATGCCTTCTCATGTGCGCGCACGGCCATCGTTGCAAGAGATTTTTGGGTTGGTGTGGAAGAAGCATTACCGGTTGCGCCGCATGGAGATCCGTGGCTATCAGAGCGAACCGGTAAAGTCTGAGGCGATCGTTTCGGGCGGTAGGCCGGACGAACCTTATGCTTCGACGCTCGATAGACTTGCGTTTCACTGGCCGCGCGCGCAGGCCTAAGGTTCCTCGGTAGGGAATGTTGAAGTGGCTTCCCGCGGCCAGCGAGCGCACGGTCGCACCGAACGATTGCGTAATGGCGAGACGTGTTGATCGCCGTACAATCTTGGCTCTGACTATGTTGATACAACTCATCTCTCCTATTCATCCGGCGTAGTCGCTCGATTTCATTTTTCACAGCCCCAAAGTGAGGGGGTGCGAGGTGACCGGAAG
>JANOOW010000126.1:0-9954 GCA_031421555.1 Hyphomicrobiaceae bacterium
CGCCGCCGAGCCCGCTTTCGAGCACATCCTGGCCATCGAAATGGGAGCGGCCGCGATAAGGCGTGGCGACTGCGTGCACGGCGAGCGCTTCGCCCTTCGTATACAGGCTATGCAAGTACGTCATCGACGGATTGAGAACGAAGAAGCCGTCGAGCGGCAGACCCGCCGAGGCACCATCCATGCTCAATGCAAGCTTCTGGCGAATGCGGGCGTAATCGGGATCACCCGCAGGCGCGATCATCGATAGGCCATCCAACCCGCCGCGCAAGATGATCGTCAGCAATCGCGGATCACGGGTACCGGCGGCCGTCGCCTTCGGGATGAACCCCCACAGTGCGAGGCTTGCCGCACTGCCCCTGATCAACTGACGCCGGCTGAGCGTCATGTGTTCGCTACACGACATCCGCGTTATCTCCTGAGGAACTCTGGTGCCATGACGAGTAATTCGATGCCCTGCTCGCGCGTCTCGGCACGCGCGATCGCTTGCCTTGTGAAGTCGCTCAAACCCGGACCCAGCAGATCGTCTGCAACCGTGCGCGGATCAAGCATCTTGTCGACGTCGCGGGCCAATCGTTCTGCGATACGCAGGCGCTCGCGTATCGCCGATGGACCCATCCAGGCATCGTCGTCATCCGGCCACCCCTTCGGCGAAGGTACCTGCCACACCGGTTGACCAAGCAGCGATGTGAGCCGAATCAGTTCCGCCGGCTTTTGCTGCAGCTGCAGTGCACGAACAACCGAAATCGTGAAGTCATAGGGCGGCACGATCTTCGTTGCCGGATGAGACCACACCTCGGGCGAGGTCACGAGTTTTCGCGTGACCATGGCAAGATCGCCGTCGGTGTCGCGGAACGTTTTCTCCAGTGCCACGACAAGCGCGGGCGGCGGATTTTCCGACACGAAATGACGCGCCAGTTTAGTCGCGATATGCTTGGCGGTGGAGGGGTGCCGTGCCAGATCGTCCAGCGCTTTTACCGCCGATAGCTCCCCCTCATCGCCGTATACTTTGCCAGCGACTGACCACTGCCCAGGTTCGTGCCGCGGAGCCGCGAAAAAGAACTTGCCCGGCTCCGACTGTTCGATGTTCGCCTGCCCGACTGTCCAGCCGGTGAGCAGACGCGCGAGGTTCGTCACATCGTCCTGCGTATAGCCACCGTTGACACCCAGCGTATGCAGCTCGAGAATTTCGCGCGCGAGATTTTCGTTGAGGCCCTTACCGCGATTTTTTCCAGCTTTGCTGTTCGGCCCGATCGAAACCTGATTGTCGAGGAAGATCAGCATTGCAGGATGACGCTCGACTGCGCGCAGCATGTCGGCGAAACGGCCGAGCACGTGGGGACGAATAGCCTCGCGCTCGTAACCGCCAGCGAGCCCGCGCACCGGCCCTTTTGCCGACGAAACACAGAAGTGGTTAGACCAGAAGAGTACCAGACGCTCGAGCAGCGGCGTGTCGGTTGCGATGCCGCGCTCAACGCGTGCGGCGAGTTCATCGTTCAGCGCGTCGCGGCGGATCTGGCCAGGTCTGACCTCGGGAACGGTGGCTGCCGGCTTCGCTGCCATATCGGCAGGTTGCATCGCATTGGGTGCCATTGAAGTTTGAGGGGAGGCCGCAGCCTGCTTCGTCGTCACTCCATCGGTCTTGGCGGCTTCCTTCACCAAGGCCTGCGCAAGTTTCTGTGTCATCTGCGCTTCTTGGGCTTCGGCATAGACTACAAAGCTCGGATCAAGCAGCGGATTATCGATCTTGGCAGCCGCCTTGTCCGCGAGGCTGCCGAGTAAAAACCCGCGCGGATCGTTTGCGATCTTCTTCATATCGCCCGGCTTCGGTCCGAGCCCAAAACGGCGAAGAGCGATCACGGCGTCGTGCTGCGGCATAGGTCGGCCTCGACTGCACTGATGGGTGCAAAAGCTACTGCGTGGCATGGCCAGTCAAGCCGCCACCTGCAAGGTGTGCCAGATCACGCGTTAGCTTCCGTTTAACGCGGCACGAAACTTATTTCCGTCGCGTGCGGCGCGGACCGAATTCGCACTCAGCATGAAGATCGAGTAAGGCTCGAACATGACCAAAGGCGGGGATGGCATCGAAGTGGAGTGGATACTGATACTGATCCTAGGGATTGCGGCTGGCACGGTGGGCGGTGTCGTGGGCTTCGGTGCGTCGATCATGTTGCTGCCGGTACTGGTCTATTCGTTCGGTCCCAAAGAAACGATCCCGATCATGGCGATTGCTTCATTGATGGCGAACGCGTCACGGGTCGCAGTTTGGTGGCGCGAAGTCGATTGGAAACTCAACGCGGTCTACTGCGCTGCCGCCGTGCCCGCGGCCGCCCTTGGCGCACGCACGCTGCTGTCGCTGGATTCCGTAATGGTCGAAGGCGCGCTCGGCGTGTTTCTGCTGGCGTCGATACCCGGCCGGCGATGGCTGCTCGACCGAGGCTTCAAGATGACACTGCCCGGCATGGCGATCGTTGGCGCCGTGATCGGCTATCTGACCGGCATCGTCGCCTCGACCGGTCCGATCAACACGCCATTCTTTTTGGCTTATGGCCTCACCAAAGGCGGTTACATCGCTTCGGAAGCTTTAGGTTCGGCAGCAATTTCGCTGACGAAAGCTGCAACGTTTCACAGCTTCGGTGCGCTTTCGCCAGCGACGATGTGGCGAGGCTTGACCGTCGGTACAGCACTGATGCTCGGCTCCTGGTTTTCCAAAACCATACTGCTAAAGCTGGATGCCGGCCGCTTCCAGATCATCATCGAAGTGATGATGGCAGCGGCCGGCATCTCGATGGTGGGTGGCGCGCTAGGCGTATTCTAGTGTCCGCCCGCGTCCGTCAGCTTACTGTCCAGCACGCAGACTGGTCGCGCGTGCTCGAATCTGCAGCCATCCAGCAGCAACCGCCAGCAAGTTTTTGGAAACTTGCGATGCCGATTGCACGGCGATGGATAATACCGGTACCTTCCCGCATCATTCAGCGATCAGGCCGCCGCGAGACCCACTAGATGTCAGTTGCCGACCGCAATCCAGCCGTCTCCCGCATCGCCAAGGCGATGATCGAGAAGAAAATCACCCAGGCTGAGCTTGCCGATGCCGCCGATTGCCACGAAAAGACCGTGCAGAACCTGATGAATGGCCGCCCGGTTCGCGATCAGACACTGTTCGACGTCTGCATGGTTCTGGGCCTCGACTTCGAGGACCTGAAGCAGGCGTGGAATGCTGCACCGGGCGGACAGGTCACCGAGCGTCACGATCCCGGCCGGCCGGGGCTCGGTAGCGATGTAGCGCCCCTTTATATGGGTGCGTACAACAGACTGGCGGTTGACCATTACGTTGGCGGTTTCCTGACGCTGCGGCCAGCATTCTCCATGCCAGAGATGATCATCGCCTACCGCACGGAAATCAGCTGGGATGCTGGTTGGCCAAGCCTCCTGTTCGAGGAGCAGAACCGGCCCGACGCGCCCTATTCCCATCGCGGCCGGTTGTATGTTCCGGCATCCTCGATGTTCATTCATCTGGTGTCGCTGACGAAGGGCGCGATGCGCATGATCGTCGTCTCGCAGCTCGACCAGAACGGCGAGATGCGCGGCTTGATCACGACACTGCATAAAGCGCGCGCGCAAATTATACCTGTCGCCGCGCCGGTTTTGTATCGGAAGCAAACCACCTTCCCTGCTTCGGCATTTGGCGAGATCACCCCATCGCACCCGGCTTACGCGGAATACCGGCAGCTGCTCGATGACACGGTCGGGCAAGGTTACGCCAGATTAGTGGGCAGATAACCAGACCTTAACCATAAGCAATCCATAACAATGCCCAGGCGCGACCGATTAATCGCCACAGTCGTCAGGCAAGTAATGTGAGTAAGTTGTAACCGTATGCGTAGACGGGGGTCTGGCAATATGCGTTCAGTTGAGTTGCCGCGTTCCGGTCTGAGCTGGTTTGCAGGCATTATCGGCGTTTCGATTTGCTCTCTCGCGTGGGCAGGTCCGGCCGCGGGACAGAGTATTGCTCAGACGGCTGGGCAATTGCAGCCCGGCGTGCCTGTCCAAAAAATCACGACTACGCCCGTCTCGATTCCCACCAATGCCGCCGCAGCGAAGGCTGCAACGGCTGTTCCCAACGCTACCGATACCGGACAACCGGTTGTCGAGCAGGACGTGATCAAAGGCGACACCAACCGCACGCGCTTTGTCATCGGCCTTGAAAAGCCGACCGACTTCCAAGTGTTGTCGCTGTCGAACCCCAATCGGGTGATCGTCGATATGCCCGACGTGCGCATGCAATTGCCAGCGCAGGCCGGAGCTGACTCCGTTGGCCTTGTGCAGTCGTTTTATGGCGGCCTCTCAGCTCCCGGCAAAACGCGGGTCGTGATCGCAGTCACAGCGCCGGTCATCGTTGAGAAGGCAATCGTCGAGAAAAGCCGCGACGGGCGCAGCCACCGCCTCGTGCTCGATATCGTGCCGGTCGATCCTGCAGCCCGCGGTCAATCACGAAAGCCATTGAAGACCACCGTTGCCATGGCATCGCTTGGCGCGGCGCCGGCTCCCGCCGCGGGCACCAGCGCGGGTGCCAGCGCCGGTGGCAGCATGCAACCGCCGCTGCCGAAGCTGGCCGTGCGTCCCGAGGTCAAGGCACAGAAGGCATTCAAGCCCATCATCGTGATCGATCCGGGCCACGGCGGACATGACTCGGGCGCGCAAAAATTCGGGACGGTCGAGAAAGACGTCGTTCTCGCGTTTTCGAAAGTGCTGCGCGACAAGTTGAACGCGACCGGCCGCTACAAAGTCTTGATGACCCGCGACACCGATACGTTCGTCGAACTGGATGCCCGCCGCGACTTCGGCGAGCAGCATAACGCCGCTTTGTTCATCGCCGTCCACGCCGACTACGCCGGATCTCACGCGCGCGGAGCAACCATCTACTCTTTGCGGGAAGGTGTGGCCAAAGACCTGAAGCGCTCCGCCAAAGGTGAAGTGTCCGCCAACGTGTTGTCCGCGACCGAGCTCGCCGCCGTGAAGAAGCACGATGGCGACGCAACGGCTGCGGTCAGAAGCATCCTCTCGGACTTTGCCGAGCGCGAGGTCGACGTCAACAAAGAGCGCACGACGCTTTTCTCGCGGTCCGTTATCGACGTGATGGGGGGATCGACCAACCTGCAGAACAATCCGGACCGGTCGGCCGCGTTCCGCGTTTTGAAGACCGCCAAGGTTCCAGCCGTTCTGATCGAACTCGCCTACGTGACCAACCGCCAGGATGCCGCCAACCTCAAGTCCGACGAATGGCGCGGCAAGGTCGCCAGCTCGATCAGTACCGCGGTCGAGAACTACTTCTCCAACCAGATCGCTCGGATCCCGATGTAAGCCACGGTATCTCCCAACAGTAAAGCCGGTCTCCACCGAGACCGGCTTCTGTGTTTTCGTGGCCAGACCCGGTTCGCACGACCTATCCGGCTAGGGGCTCATTCACGCCATACTTGGCGGATGGTTGTGTTTGTGATGCCAGTGAAGTTCTGACTTGCGCGCTACTTTCGCGACGCAAACTTTGCCATGCGACCCAAACGATACTGGGGGGTGGTTATGCTGTTGATGAAGGCGCTTGCTCATCGTGGCCTCTCCATCTTCTCTGCCTTGGCATCGTCTGGCCTCATCGGGTCGACGCACGGACCGATCTGCCGCATTTGACATATCAATCCACCGCCAGCCGATCGCCGGCTGGCCTCGATTTCGGTCATTCGTTGCTGTTCAGGACGGGAACGCGGGTCTACCGCGCACGTGACGACGGCTGATGCTTCAAACAGCGGTCCTGTCCATGCCCGCTTAGCATTCAGCCGGTTAGAAGTACCGGCGTGATCAACATAAACGTTCAGATGCTTCAAGGCTTTGATGCCCCCGGCTCTGACGCGCACCACGGTCTGTACTCCGACACGAAGCAAAATAGTCGATTCGTGCGACGAATTTCGAACAAATGTTCAGTGTGGGACGATCAAACGTAATTGTGGCCCGTTCGCATCAATGCGCAACGGCAGCGTGCCGAAGGCGTCACCATCCACCTGTACCGGCACTGAGCTCCCCCCGGTATGTAGTGACTTGGCGCGCGCGATGACGATCTTTGACCCCGTCAGCACAGTGACCGCAGTGTTCGCCGCTTGCGTCAGGCTTCCCCGCGCAAGC
The DNA here is from genome assembly GCA_031421555.1 of Hyphomicrobiaceae bacterium. Taxonomy (GTDB): domain Bacteria; phylum Pseudomonadota; class Alphaproteobacteria; order Rhizobiales; family Hyphomicrobiaceae; genus JAKFWF01. The sequence goes on from JANOOW010000126.1 coordinate 6,169, forward strand.
TTAAGCAATTGCTCTATCAAGGCCACCCGGCCCGGCGCGGCGATCAAAACGATTTCCAATCCGGGCCGGAATATGGATGCCCCTGGCGCTACGATGAAACGGCCACCGTAATGCCGCGCGTTGGCAACAATCACCCAATTGGCGGCGTATTGCCGGTCATCGATTGTGACGTCCAACCTTTCGACAGGTTGCTGCAGCACGCCCAGTATCGCTGGCACATAGGCGGCGCGTCCGAAGATGCGCTTGAGGGGCTGATTGAGGGCTCCTATCACGCGCGCGTCAAAGCCCGCGCCCGCCATCAGGTAGAACGGCTCGCTATTGGCGTATGCCCCATGCACCGTTTTGATCTCACCATCGAGGATCGTGTCGGCGATCTGAACAGGATCACGCCGAAGTCCAATCTCGTGTGCGAATACGTTCCCAGTACCCATCGGTAGGATGCCAATCGGCAGGCCGGATCTACCGGCCGCCGCTGCGACTTGACGGATGGTGCCGTCACCACCGGCAGCGACGATCACGTCATGCGTCTGGAAGGCCTTTCGCACCGAAGCTTCAACTAAAGCTGAGCTTCCTGGCTCGACGACAGTTGCAATGGCACCCCGGTACGCCAAGCGCGCCAAGACGGCTGCGAGATACCGCCGTCGCGGCACGCCAGCGGTGGAGTTGAGAACGATGAGAGGACGCCGGCGCATCCGCAGGTAAGGTCACGCCAGCACGTAACGTGCAAACAAAAAAAACACCGGCCTGTTGGCCGGTGGGGATTGTGACGAAATAGCGATCTCGACACCTCGTTTGCGAGCATCGAACTACCCTGCCGGCAATGGCAATCTCGCGGATGTCGTCTTGGCGGACGCCTGCACTGCCTTCTGCACCTTCTCGAATGCGCGCACCTCGATCTGGCGAATACGCTCGCGCGACACGCCAAATTCGGCCGAAAGATCTTCAAGCGTTTTTGGCTCCTCGGCCAGCCTACGCGCCTCGAAGATCCGCCGCTCGCGATCGTTCAGCGCAGACATCGCCTTACTCAGGTAGGAACGGCGCATGTCGAGCTCTTCGTTGTCGGCAAAACGCTCTCCTTGGTCGGGCGTATCGTCTACCAGCCAATCTTGCCACTCCCCGCCGCCTTCGAGATCGGCACGAACCGGGGCATTGAGCGAGCTGTCGCCACCCAACCGGCGGTTCATGTTGACAACGTCGTCCTCCGGCACGCCGAGCCGCGTTGCGATGGCCTTCACGTTCTCTGGCTTGAGGTCGCCCTCCTCCAGGGCCTGCAGTTGACCCTTGGTGCGGCGCAGATTGAAGAACAGTTTTTTCTGCGCGGCAGTTGTGCCGATTTTCACCAGGCTCCACGAACGCAGGATGTACTCTTGGATCGACGCCCTGATCCACCACATCGCGTAGGTCGCAAGGCGAAAGCCCTTGTCGGGCTCGAAACGCTTTACCGCCTGCATCAAGCCGACGTTGCCTTCTGATATAACTTCGCCGATGGGCAAACCGTAGCCGCGGTAGCCCATGGCGATGCGGGCAACGAGGCGGAGATGCGACGTGACTAGGCGTTCAGCTGCGTCGGAATCAGCGTGCTCCCGCCAACTTTTCGCAAGCATGAATTCTTCGTTCGGCTCCAGCATTGGAAACCGGCGAATTTCGTCCAGGTATCGGGCCAAACCAACTGACCCGCCCGCCAACGAAGGAAGAGCTCTGGCTGCCATTTGTACTCAGTGCCACCGTTTTCGAAATGGGGCAACTGCTCCTATGTTATGACGTTTAACTTAGTGTGCGGAAGAGAACGTATTTTGTGCCCCTCCATTAGGTCTGCAAACGCGGCGGGATACCCGAGGTTGCATGCAACCGGTTGTCCCGAAGTTCGGATTTATAGAACTAAGAACGGCGGCGTTTAGTTTCAAGCCCTCTGGTCGTTTTCCCTAGCGCTTGTATGAGTCGCGCCATCGCTGGCGGAGGTTCAACCTCAAAACGAAGCGGTTGACGTGTCATTGGATGTTCAAACCCCAATACTCTCGCGTGGAGGGCTTGTCCCTTCAACTGATCGAGAGCGGCCGCCGCGCCTTCGCTTAGTCTCGACCGGCTGGAAGCAAAGCCGCTGCCATACACTTCATCGCCGAGTAGCGGGTGCCCGATGTGTGCCATGTGAACGCGTATCTGGTGCGTCCGCCCGGTCTCCAAGTTCAAACGCAGGAGGCTTGCAATTCCGTCGAATACGGTCTCGACCGCATAGTGGGTGACGGCGCGGCGGCCCCGGCCCTCCCGGACGACTGTCATTCGAGTCCGGTTCGACGCACTGCGCGCGAGATCGGTCTCGACCATACCGCGCGGTGCGTCGAGCCTGCCCCAGACGAGTGCCACGTACGCGCGCTGCAAACGGCCATCGAGGCCGTGGCTGGCGAACTGGGCGGACAAGCCCGCATGAGCTTCATCGTTTTTTGCGACGACGAGCAGCCCGGACGTTTCCTTGTCCAGCCGATGTACGATGCCCGGACGCTTTACCCCGCCGATACCCGACAGCGTGTCGCCGCAGTGGGCGATCAACGCGTTGACGAGCGTTCCTGTGGCGTTGCCGTTGCCTGGATGGACGACGAGCCCAGCGGGCTTGTTCAACACGAGGAGGGATGCATCCTCGTAGACGACATCGAGCGCCATGTCCTCGCCCAGGGGTTCGGGCGCGACTGCGGCAGGAATGGTGATCGTCAACTGTTCACCGCTCTTCATCTTGCGGCTGGCATCGCGCATTAGGCCCGGCGTGCCGAGTACGGCGCCGATCTTGATCAAGGCCTGCAACCGTGCACGGCTGAACTCCGGCAACTGAAGGGCCAGTACACGATCGAGCCGCTGGTTAGCCGTGTCCTCGCGCACCTCGAGCGTGATGGATCGCTCCCCTTTCGTGGTCATTGTAACGTCCAACTTTGTAATCGCCTTGCAGGCACCGGCGCCGCGATGCTATGGCGGCCCATGTCCAGCCAGCCACCTTTCGCACCAGTCTCCGATGGCCAACGCGGCGAAGATGCCAATGAAGCGTCCCCATCCTTGACGGCAGGCATACAATTGAACGGTCCGCAGGCGCGCGCTCTCCGCTTCGCTGTCATTGCCATGGGTGTGTTGATCGTCGCCGGTCTGATCGCACTCATCGGGCGCATTATATACATCGTCGCAAGACCAAGCACGCAAATCGCGTCCCAATCCCAATCAGCGTCGATTGCGCCGGAAGTGCGCGCCGCGCTGCCGGCGGGAGCGGTTGTTCGCACGATCGCGCTGCAGGGCGATCGACTGGCGATACACTACGACGAACCAGCTGGTAGCGGTATCGCCATCGTCGACCTGGCGGCAGGCCGCGTGTTGAGCAGAGTCGTGCTGGTTCCAGAACTGCCGAAGCAGTAACTATTCCGCCGGCACGACGCCACGGTATATCGAAATCGCTTGCTGCTGCGTGCATGCTCCCGTATAGCCACACGACCAAAGCGGTCCCGTTCGTCTAGTGGCCTAGGACACCAGCCTCTCACGTTGGGTACACGGGTTCAAATCCCGTACGGGGCACCATTTGGTTTCAGAACATTGTGGTCGCGGCGCGGACGTTTTTCCGGTCGGATGTTCGTGCGCGTTGTTCGACGCGCCAACAAAAAAGGGCAGCCGAAGCTGCCCGTTTCCGCGCCGTTTCTCGACCGGCTTACGGGAACGTGACCACACCGTTGACCTGCAGAAGGTCGACGACGTGCCCCGCCTGATCCTGCACGAATTCGAGATTGGTCGCTTGGATCGTGTTGCCACCGCCGAAGT
>JANOOW010000127.1:0-2918 GCA_031421555.1 Hyphomicrobiaceae bacterium
CGCACATAGGCCTGCTTCATCGCGGCACCGAGTAGCTGATAGAGCACAAGACCTATCTGCAAGCGATAGGATATTTCGACCGGCTCGTATACGTCGCACCATTGAATCAAGAGCATGCCTTTTGCCTCGCCGTCGAAAAAATGATCGGCATGACGGTCCCCTATCGGGCGCAGTTGATCCGCGTGCTTTATTCCGAGATCGGCCGCATCCTGTCGCACCTTCTCAATGTAACCACGCAGGCGATGGACGTCGGGGCGCTGACGCCGCCGCTGTGGGGCTTCGAGGAACGCGAAAAGCTCATGGTGTTCTACGAGCGTGCGTCGGGCAGCCGCATGCACGCGAAGTATTTCCGGATGGGCGGCGTCCATTTGGATCTGCCGGAAAAGCTCGTCGAGGATATCGCCGCCTGGATCGACCCATTCCTGAAAGCCGTTGACGACATCGACGCGCTGCTGACGGAAAACCGCATCTTCAAGCAGCGCAACGTCGATATCGGAGTGATCTCACTCGACGACTGCTTTGCCTACGGCTTTTCCGGCGTCCTGGTGCGCGGCTCCGGCGCTGCGTGGGATCTGCGTAAGTCGCAGCCATACGAGTGCTACGCCGAGTTCGATTTCGACATTCCGATCGGTAAAAATGGCGACAACTATGATCGCTATCTGATCCGCATGCAGGAAATGCGCGAGTCCGCGAAGATCATGCGTCAAGCGTGCGCCAAGCTGATGTCGGATGCCGGCCGCGGTCCCGTTATGTCATCCAACAAGAAGGTCGTGCCGCCCAAGCGCGCCGAGATGAAACGCTCGATGGAAGCCCTGATCCATCATTTCAAGCTGTACACCGAAGGCTTCCACGTGCCCGAGGGCGAGGTCTATGCCTGTGTCGAGGCACCCAAGGGCGAGTTCGGCGTGTATCTCGTGTCGGATGGTTCGAACAAACCCTACCGCTGCAAGATCCGTGCGCCTGGCTTCCCGCACCTTGCCGCCATGGACTTCATGAATCGCGGCCATATGCTGGCCGACGTGAGCGCAATCCTCGGCAGCCTCGATATCGTATTCGGCGAGATCGACCGCTAACAGCAAGTTTGCTACCGGCACGCGCGTTAGCCGCCAATCAAACGCTTGAGCTTGCTGCGTTGGTTGGCTTCGGTTTCCTGATAGGCGATCGTGCTGGCGAAGCTGCCGTTCTTATCGAACAGGTAGACGATCGCCGTGTGGTTCATGGTGTAGTCGCCACCCGAGCCGGGCACCTGCTCGTAGACGACGTGGTAGGCCTTGGCGATCTGCGCCACCTGTTCTCGCGTGCCCGTCAGACCGACGATCCGCTTGTCGAACGACTTCATGTAGTCGGCGAGATACTCGGGCGTGTCGCGCCCGGGATCGATCGATACGAACAAGATGCGCAGCTTATCGGCATCACTCTTCAGCTCTTCCAACCTATTGGTCATGTCGAGAAGCGTTGTCGGGCATACGTCGGGGCAGCGCGTGAAGCCGAAAAAGATCGCGTAGGGTTTGCCCGCGAGATCCTTCTCGGAAAACGGGCGCCCCTCGTGGGTCGTCAATTGAAAGGCTCCGCCGATCCGCACTGCACCGCCAATTGCGGCCTGGATATCGTTCGAACGCGCGGACAGAAAATAGATACCGCCTGCCGTCAGTGCCAGCGCGACGGCGATCCATGCCGCCAGCCGAAGACGGCGCAATGCGTTACTGATTGCCATTCTTCATCGCTCCGGATCCAGAGCCGTGGCCGTGGTGAACCACGCCGCCGGGTTCCGCGCCGCCTGACGTACTGGCGCTGGCTGGTTCGACCTTATATTCGACCTTGATCGTGCCCGCTTTTTCGAACACCAGCGTACCATCGAAGCGCTGTCCGGCTTGTGGCGCAGCGGTCAGGTCCAGGAACATCACGTGATATGAGCCCGGCTTCAAGACGACCGTTTCGCCAGGCTTGATCTCGAGCCCGGCTTGCAAGTGGCGCATGCGCATGACCCCGCCGGTGACGCTCATCTCGTGCACTTCGAAACGGGCGGCGTTGACGATCGTGCCGCCGATCAGCCGGTCGGCAGCCGTACCCGTGTTGACGAGCGTCATGAAGCCGCCAGCCACCTTAGCCGCCGCCGGCGTCTGCCGCATCCAAGGCTGCACAATCTTGATCGCTCCCGCCTGATAGTCTTGCGCGACTGCCATTGCCGGCAGCCCCGCAAGGCAGATGAGCATAAGGCCGAGACGGCCCCGTAACATCGTCATGTTCGTTTTGCCTGTGTGAACGGTGAGCCGTAGTTCAAGCCGGAGCGCGCGTGGCGGATCGTTCCGGCTGCCGGTTGCATCCAGTCGTCGCCGACCGGCTGTCACGACTTGGCCGCACAATCGCGCGGCGGCCATCGAAGATCAACGCGCGTTCGCGTCGCACGGCGCGATGGCGCACCTTCAACGGTTGCGCCCGAGCCAATCGATCGCACCGTTAGCGGCTGCGACGGCGGTCGCAAACGTTGCCTGCAGGAGATAGCCGCCGGTGGACGCTTCCCAATCGAGCATCTCACCCGCGGCAAAAACGCCAGGACGGGCGCGCAGCATCAAATGCTCGTCCAGTGTATCGAAGCGTACGCCGCCGGCGGTCGAGATCGCCCGGTCGAGCCCGCCCATTGCCGTAACGCGCAACGGGATCGCCTTGATCAACTGTGCCAATGCCGCCGGATCGCCCGGCAATGGTCCGCCCACGCCCTCTCGCGTCAGCGCGATAGCAACCGGCGCCATGCCGGCAGCCTTGCGCATGAAGTTAGAGGTCGATTGCTTGTTACGGGGTGCGGCCAATTTCGTTGCAAGTTCCTCGTGTGTGAAGCTCGGCCTAACGTCGACCAGGATTTGTGTTTCGCCGTGCGAGGCGAGCTGCCGCCGGATCGCCGCGTTCAACGCGTAGATGAC
>JANOOW010000128.1:0-2763 GCA_031421555.1 Hyphomicrobiaceae bacterium
CGCCAAAGCTCTTTCTCGCTTTAGTGGATCGAAGGTAATCCGCATGCTGGTTATTGTATGTACAACAACCGCCATCTGCAATTGCCGCCCGCTTGCCGAAATTCAGCGTGAAGCTGCACGGACACCGCTTGCGCCGGTTCGCTTGAACGAGGGGTCAAATCACGCTTTTTGGCATCGCGATGACGCCAGCATGCCAGCCCACAAAGGCGGCTACGTTGAGCGCGACCGTGATCCAGAAGACGCCAACGAAGCCCGGTTTACTCGTCTTGTGGCGCAGCAAAGACCGGATCACGAGCAGCAGAGGCAGCGTCCAGAGTGCGGGCAATTTGCTCGGGGTTTTCCGGGTAATCGGGCGTTTGATTGCAAGACCTGACCCCGAGCCCTTGCCCCTTGGGGGGTCTATACGAACTGTTAGGCGTCTTTTCCGGATGTGCGTTTTGTGAGCATTGCTCTACTGTGCTTCGCCATCGTCTTGACTACGCGCGAAGCCGTCTGATCTACCTTTGCTTCCTCGTCTTTTGTAAAGCCGACAAGGTGCACAGGGAACTTGCCACGTTCGTTCTGCAGCGTCAACCGGCCGAGAGCTTGAGCAATAGCATCGTTTGCTGCGAAACCACCGCGCAGGCATCTTCGAAGCCCTGAGGCTAAAAGATCGGCAACCTGGATGCCAAGGGAGCGCTTGGAGTCCTCAAACCTTAGGTTTCCGCGGATGAGCTTCTGAATATTCAACGCATGCTCCACACGGAGCCCGTACTCTAATCTCAAGTAGTCCGGTACATCTCCATCAGGAAACTCGTATTGAGAAAAGTGCCGATAGTCGAAGCCCTCAACGCAAATGCCCGGTTCCCTGAAGGACCTTGTTTGAAGTAACGCTGGCGCAATCTTTTCAAAGGCGACTTCGTAAGTCGTCTTTGATGTGTTCTTCTGATCTATACGCCAACGAAGTTCCGCAAGTGTTCCAGGGATGCGCTGCGCAAAGTAGTTGATCGAGCGGCTCACGACGTCGTGCAGCAGGTCAACTTGGCAAACTAACTGTGCATACAGTTGCGGCGAAACCCTCTCAAGTTGATCGGCAAGCAAGATGAGGCCTTGTTTTCCGCCTTCAAATCGCATCCGAGGGATATTTTCTCGAATCTTCGCAACTTGGACCTGTTGATGACGAGCCAGCCGGTCTTGCGAGTTTAGTCCAGCATCGGTGGCGGTAGCGAAAAGCAGCGCGTGCGTCTTCGAAAGATCGTTGAGGAAATTCAAGTATCGCGTCTCGTCAAGCGCATTGAGCTTCACTTCGCTCCGAAATGGCACCGACGATCTCAACTTCAACGTTGTCATCGCACTGACGATGGCCAGCCGACCCGACTCAGGTGTTGCCAACGCCACAACTACATTCCAGCTGCCCTTCGCCGGTGCGCTGACAAACGAACCAGATTCGTCGATGTAGATGTTCACGGTTTATGAGACGCCGAGCGTCGGCGAAGATGGCGGTCAGGTCAAGCCGCAGAGCGGCTTGACCACGTGCGCGCCTGTGTCCTGTTCTTCCACCCCAACCCAAAGAAGTTTGGCTTCAAATGAAAGGCGTCATGCCCTTTAACGTTTAAAGATTCTCTTGGGGGACGCGGCGCCATCGTTTTTCTATTCGTCATCTAAGTCGTCCATAGTATCTGCGGTGTACGTCTTGTCCTCGAACGTAACGAGCGTGCCGTCGACTAGCATTTCGTAGATGCACTTCCGGAGTTCAAGTTGGTCAATTTCAGTGGTTGGCGTGTGCTCTCGAAATCGAGAAACCGATTCGTCAAAGGTTAAGCGATCGTCTATTAGCAACTGATACATCCGAAGCTTGTATTCCGTCCGCTTCTCAGACTTCGCTCTAGCTTCGTTCTCGGCCCGCTTGAATTCGTTAGCCTTGCGTTGCTCTTGGGCGAGCTTTACGAGAGAAATGACCAAGCCTCCAAGGCTGATTGTGAGGCCGACCAATGTGAGTAATTCTTTGATCTCCAATTGAACCTCCGAGAAGCGTAGCGTGGGGAATTCAATGCAATGTACCCCAAGAAAACTGCTGCCTTTAAAGTTCATCCGGGCCCGTCCGCATTGAATTTTTTGCCCCATTGAAAATAGCAACAAATCCGGCACGATTCGGGACCGAAATTCGCGCGCCGCGCCTGCCTGACAGGCCTGCGCGGCGCAGTGAGGGTGAAACCATCGCGGATCAGCAAGGCCATTGACGTTCACGTGCATCACCCCGCCCATAGCCGCTTTACTCGACGCGATTCAACGCTGGGGCCGTTGCCGATGGAACGCAAGCAGCTATCAATTCAACAGCACCTCACCGCAAATGATGCACCCCCGCCCGCGCATAAACCGGCGTCCCCACCCCCTCCATCCGCGCCTTCAGCTGCAGCGCCAGAAACTGCGAGTAGTGGCGCGACTGATGCAGGTTGCCGCCGTGAATCCACAGCTGCGGCACCTGTGTCGGCTTCCACATGTTGCGCAGCTCGCCTTCCCACGGGCCGGGGTCTTTGGGTGTGTCTGAGCCCAGGCCCCAGACCTTGCCGACCTGGTCGGCGACTTCGGGCGAGATCAGGTCGGCGAGCCAGCCGTTCATTGAGCCGTAACCCGTTGCATAGACCAGCAGATCGGCGGGCAATTCAGTGCCGTCGGTCAGCGTGACGGAACGGGCATTGATGCGCTCGATGTTGACGCCGCTCTTCAGCTTGATGCTGCCGTTGGCCACCAGCTCGGACGCGCCAACGTCGATGTAATAGCCCG
>JANOOW010000129.1:0-7088 GCA_031421555.1 Hyphomicrobiaceae bacterium
CTGACCATCGAAGAAGCGGCAGATCGATACGCCCGCGCCGGGCATCCACGCACGACTCGAACGCTGCAACGGTATTGCCAAAGCGGACACCTCGATTGCCAGAAGATCGTGACAGCGGCATCTGCACCGATTACGGTCGAAGTGGCGGCCGGGGCACCCCTCGCCCCACCACCGAAGGGTACGAACGTGGCCGCCCCCGCCGCGATCTCTCCATCAGTGCCGGTGGCCGCTCCAAGCGCATCGCTGGCGGCCGTCTCACCGGTCGAGCAGTACAATCTCAAAGGTTGGCACGTGATCCGCTCGGTTGCCCGGCAATCATACGACTTGAACAACCTCTCGACTGGCTATCCCGAGCTGGAGCCGACGAAGCCCGACTGGTTCAGCGCGCATTGGGAATTCGAGCCGGTGCCGGGAACGGCGTTCGTCCGCATCAAGAACCGCTGGCAAACCGCCTATCTGGTCGTCGATCGCGGGGCGCTTCGGGTGACGGATTCCGGTGTCGGGAGCGAGTTTGCACAATGGGCACTAGAGCCGGTCGCCGGCCAGACGTTCCGCCGGATTAAGAACCGCGCCGACGGTCGGATGTTGGTCGCGACCACGGGCGGATTTGGCCTCAAGAGCGATGTTGCGACGGCGGCTGACGCGTATTGGTATTTGGTGCCGGTCAGTGCTGGCGGCGGGTTTGGAGCGGCGCCCGCAGCCCCTAAAGTCATCGAACGCGTCGTCTCGAAGGCAACGAAGGTAGCCGAGCATAGCTGTAAGAAGCATTATACCTACTGGAAGTCGGAGGGTGAATGCGTCAAGACCTCGTCAACTTGCGAGAAGAGCGAGGTTTACAGTTCTAGCTTAGCTGCGTGCGTGCCCCGCGCGATCGCGGGTCCCGACAAACCGAAAAAGCTCAAGGGTTGCGAAGAGGGCTTCAAGTTGGTTGACGGGTCGTGCGTAAAGATCAAGAAAAACGAAAAGTCAGCAGGCTGCCCGCCGGGCACCGTCCCCGTGCCGCAAACCGATAACTGCGTCTGGAAAACCGACAAGAAGGGCTTCGAAGTCTCGCCCTGGAAGAAGCCCGAATGCAAGGCCCTGCAGGCTGGCTGCAGTTCAGGCATCAAAAGCGCCTGCAAAAAATACGAAGAAACTTGTCAAGTTAACTGAGGATATTTTTGGTATTAGAGAGCTGCCTGTCTGCAGGGATAAATGTGGCTGGCGCAGCAGATTATCGAGCGTCCCCAGGTTTTAACACAGATCCTGCCTCCATTCGGTTGGTGGTAGGACATTAACCACCAATCAGCCGTTTCCGCTTCTTCGTGTCTGCCAAATGGTTATAGACTTAGCGAAGCATTTGGCCTTGCGGCGCTTTTTTCAGAGAATTCAGCGTCCAACTGCTCTATTTCACGGATGGCTCACATTATTTTGGCAAGCGTTGCCTGGAGCCATTGGTATAGAGCTACTGATGCACAGCCAGGAGCTTGGCGACAAACTCTCCTTAGTGTTTAATTTTTGCGTTCGGATGGCTCAGCTGGGGGCCGAGGTGCACGCTCCGCTCCAGCCGCCATGCACTTTTTGATGAAAGCTTTTCGATCTGCGCTTCCGGGCACGAACCGCCGTTTGGAAGCCTTTGCCCAACAAAGGGCCTCCTGACTAGGTCCTGTTGCGGATTGAGCACTTTCCATATCGGCCACGGCAAATACGACGACGACCACGACTGCTAGGAATTTGCTCATTGCTTTCACCTTGAATGGCATGGCGATATTGGAGTGAACTCTTGACGAAGGCTTGTGTCTTGTGAAGATCCTAAGGTGACGGAAACCACGAACTCCACCTCACGGCAGAACTAACCTGCAAAGCAACTGGGCGGCTTCAATTTCCGTGGCGGCGCGCTCCAGCATGTCGCTGACATTTCGGTCCTACCGGATATGGTCGGCGTGCTATTCATCTATTTGACGGAGACGATGGGCACCTGAAATCAGCATCTAGTTTGGAATCCAGCGACGAACTCCTTTTCGGCCGACAGGCGCGACGAATGACCGACCGCAACCCAGATCACTTCGTTCTGAGCAGGCTTCTTCGCCACGCTGCGGAGCGCGCCGGAGATAGGACCTTCCTCGAGTTCGATGACGGTGCACGCACATTCGCAGAGGCCGATAAGTCCGCCAGCTGCCTCGCGAATGCGTTCAAGGTTCTGGGCGCCGTCAAAGGCACCAAGATCGCCATCATGGCGGAGAACTCGCTGGCTTTTGTCGAGACCTGGCTCGGCGCGGCACGGGCCGGCGCTATCTACGTGCCGATCAATACAGAGTACCTGGGCGACATTCTCAGCTATCAACTCAGCAAGGCCGATGTCACACACATCGTGGTCGATCCGGTGTTTCTCGAGCGCATTGCCGCCGTCATAGACGCAGTTCCGCAACTCAGGACCATCATTCTGACGCGACCCTCCCCAGGATTGCCTGCTGGGATCGTCAGCCGCGCCTCAGTCTTGCTGCTGACAGATCTCGCTCAGGCCCCCGATACCGATCCACGTGTCGCGCTGGTCCCGGCAGATCCGCTCGCCATCAGCTTTACGTCCGGCACCACCGGCCGATCAAAAGGCGCACTCGTCAGTAACGCGCACGTCGTCACATTCGCCCGCGATTGGATCAGGGCCACCGACTACTCAGATGCCCAGTCCATCTACTCCTGCATGCCGCTCTTCCACGCCGTCGCGTCCTGGCTAGGCGTTGTTCCGGCCATTATCAATTGCGGTCGCATCGCCTTTGCCAAGCGCTTCTCAGCCTCGTGCTTCTGGGACGATGTCCGCCGTACCCGGGCCGACGTTGCCCACGGCATCTTCTCCATGGTGCCGATCCTCATGAAGCAGCCACCGCACCCTGACGATGCCGACCAACCGGCAAGGCGCTTCTACTTCGCCAAGGTCGATCCGGCGTTCGAGGATCGCTTTAACTGCCGCATTGTCGAGGTCTATGGCGCGACGGAAACAGGCATCGTCACGCTGAACCCGGCCGGCGAGTCCCGTCGCGACGGCTCGTGTGGGAAGCCGAATACCGACACGTTCGAGGTCATGATCGCGAATGAGCATGACGAACCGGTACCGGTTGGCGAGGTGGGCGAGATCTTGGTTCGTCCGCGGCATTCGTTCGCCATGCTGACGGCCTACTACAACAGCCCCGAGACGACTGCGGAAGCCTTTCGCAACCTGTGGTTCCATACCGGCGACAATGCCCGCGCAGACGTTGACGGCTTCCTTTATTTCATCGATCGCAAGAATGACGCCATTCGCCGGCGCGGCGAGAACATCTCGTCCTCGGAGGTGGAGGCGGTGCTCAACCGTCATCCCGCCGTGCTCGAATGTGCCGTCGTGGCCGTGCCATCGGAGCTGGGCGAGGACGAGCTCAAGGCCGTGATCGTTTTGCGGCAAGGCGCCGATGCGACACCCGGCGACATTTGGGCATTCTCGCAGAAGCACATGCCGCGCTTCTGGGTTCCGCGCTACATCGAGTTCAGGGACGAGATGCCAAAGACGCCGAGCCAGAAAATCCAAAAGTATCTTCTGAGATCGGGAGTGGGGCGGGTTGCGGCCTTCGACCGGGATGGCAAAGGGCGGAGCCAGCGGGCATGAGCAAGCAGAGTATCAAGATCTTTACTGACTACAAGAGTCCTTACGCCTATCTCGCCAAGGACTTGGTTTACGAGCTGGCCGATGAGACAGGTGTCGACGTCGATTGGCTCCCTTACACCCTCGATATTCCCGCCTATCTCGGCAGCGCAGAACTCGACGCCAGTGGCGGGGTTTTGTCCGAGCAGCGTAACGCGCACCAGTGGCGTCGCGTCAAGTACAGCTACATGGACTGCCGTCGGGAGGCCAATCGGCGCGGCCTCACCATCCGCGGCACTCGCAAGATCTGGAACTCCTTGCTCGCCAACATCGGCATGCTCTATGCCAAGCAGAATGGTGGGTTCAGGGCCTATCATGATGCCGTATTCGAGCGTTTCTGGCGGCGAGACCTCGACATCGAGAATGCCACCGTGATCTCCGCGGTTCTACGCGAGGCCGGCGTCGATTCCGCCGGCTTCGAAGCATTCGCGAGTGGAGATGGCCGCAGGCTTCTGGTGGACATTCAGCACGAAGCCGAGGGGGCGGGCGTCTTCGGCGTGCCGAGCATTCTGATCGACGGCGGTGATCTCTACTGGGGCCGGGAGCATTTGCCACGCATAAGGGACATTCTGCTTGAGCGAAGCGCATGAACCCCATGCCCCGGCTGGCTAGATTATGAAAGTTCTCGGAAATATCGGTTCTGGTGGCTCGACGCGATAGCCCTGACACCGGACGTGATCCGCGACGTTGATTGGGCCACAAATTCAAGAGAGACCGAAGTCGGCTTATGGGATTGACCGCCAGGTGAGCCGCACGGGCGGCTGCCAACGATCGCGATGATCCAATACCGTCCGAGGCCGAACCAACGAAGATCGCTACGAAGAACGAGACTGGCTCGGCAATCTGCCGGCTGCGGCAACGGAACAATCGGATGAGGCAACGACAAGCATCGCCGGCAACATTCGTGAGTGAGGCAATACGAGTCTCAACTTGATTGTCGCGCGGCAGGTTCACTCGATACGGTGTCACGCTTAGCGCCGGCGACGCTGCTCCGGTCCGTGTTACAGAGTGACGCCGGAAATGCTAGGATACCTCGTTCAAGCCGCAAATGGAGAGCCAACATGTCTCTACCGCCGTCGATCGTCGATCCCAACCACATTCTGATGACGGGGGAGAACCCGTTCGTACGTTTGGCGCCAACGGATACTGACGATTACACGACCATGGTGAGCTTCTGGCGGATGGCGTTTTGTCCGGCGGGGCCCGGTCACGCTCTCTTTGCGAAAAGCGAACTGACCGAGGGTCAATGGCGCATCTATTCCGACAATCCCGCCATGACGCGCTGGCTCCAACAGACGATCCAGGGGATGCTGACGCACGATCTCAAAAATGAAAGCATCGCAATCATTGCCGCGTCATTCGAGAAGTCTGGCGACCCGCTCAAAACCTACGCAGAAACGATTAGGGCGGGCGGCGATACGATCGAGTGCCGGTGGTCTAACATGCTCGAACCGATGATGCTTCATACACAGCCTGGAACGCCAGCTGGACGACACTATGGCCTTTGCACCGTATTCGTGCCTGCACATGAGGCTTCCTTCTCGATCAACGGAAAAAATGCTGCAGGCAAGGCTTGGCCGCGAAGCCGCGATGGCCGTCCATTCAGCACTTCTTCGCTCGCCTTTTCGGAAAGTTGGACGCAAACAAGGTAAGACATTTGTTCCTTTCTTCCGGTCTGCGCTCGTTAGCTGACTCCAGTGCCCCACTTAGCAAGTTCGCTAGGCTACAGAAGCAGAGCTAGTCTTGCAGCTAAAGGATGGCTATAGCCTGTAGCCCAGTAATTTGCCGAAGAATGCTACGATCCGCATGATGAAGTGGGGCGGGTTCGCCGAACGGATTTCATTCTCGTGTGCTACGAAGAGCATCGAGACCAGAACGAGCGATTGAAAATTCTTTGGGGGGAAACTCATTCGGCCATTGACCACCAAAGCCTGCAGCTTCCTGAAGAACGGTTCGAACTCAAGCGCCGGCTTAGTCGGACTTCTGTCGCATGAGGATTCCTCAGCGTGCGGGGTTCCCGGCGGCACCTTCACGGATTGGCCGGGCGCAAGCTGCTGCCACACACCGTCGACGCTGTGGAGCGTGCCAGCAATCATCCCGCATGCTGCAAGGTCTGCAACGGGTCAGCCCCATCAATTGCAAAATTGCTCGTCGCCGGTCGGTCTCTCCCCCCAGTAGCTCCGTTCGCAGCGAACGGCGAAACACGACGCGTTACCTTCAAGGACTGACGTTCCTGCCGGCAAGGGCAATCGTCGTGATGGGCCAATAAGCTTAGTGCCGTGCTCGGCGCAACCGGGCCTTGCAGTTCGGCAGCTCAAAATAGAATAGAAGAAAAACGGTCAGCCGGTGGACTGCCGCCGCCGACCCGAAGATCGCATTTGCTCTCTGCGGCTCAAGACTTGTAGCATGCGAACGCCGGGGCTGACCCGGGCCGGCCGTTGCTCACACTAACGACTGCAACAGGTTCCGGTCATTCGAGGGCAACGAGAGCAATGCAGACCTACCTTTTTGACGACCGCAACGTCACTTGGCAGACGGTTGAGGCGATCGGTGCGCAGATCTACGTGCTTGCGGTCGACGACGCACGCGACCTAGTGGACGTGCTTATTAGATTTCAGCCGAACGCTCTGGGCAGAGTGCACCGGCACCTGTGCGACTTCAGCACGTTCGTCTTGCAGGGGGAATTGCGGTTCCGGCATCCTGATGGCTCCTTGAAGGAGGTGCGCCCCACGGGGAGCTACGTGCAGGGTTCCGCAAACGGCGCTCCGCATTCGGAAGGAGCCGGCGATCAGATGGCCATTGTGCTGTTCAGCTTTCGCGGCACCAGCGGCGACATGATCCTGTATCTGGACAACACGTCGGAAGAGCCGTTCCGTCTCGGTTTCCCGGATTTCAAGGCTGCACTGGCCGATCAGGTATCGACGGGAGCTACCAAGAAACTCGGGGCGCGTGCGGCTTGAGCCGCAACTTTCGCAATCGCAAGTGCGTTCGGACCGCCGCAGCCGGATCGGATAGTCATGCATCCGCTGGGGAACGCTGTCCGGATTTACCAGCTGCGGACGCGCCGGGAACAAAAGTCGAAACGGTCACTGGGGGTCATTTGCATTCTAGCCTTACCTTCGGCCTTGACGGCTGCTGGTTCATCGGTACCGGCGATGAGGAACAACCGGGGAGCGATTCAGCGCTCGAAGGTCGTCGAATGCTGCGTCGCTAGCTGGGGGACTCACCTGCGTTAGGGTACGCCGGCGCCGTACCTGATGCGCAGCAGACCGCTGGCACATGGCGAAGCGTGTTCGGCTGTTGTTTGAGGCCATACGTACGGGCGTGGTAAAGGCAGATATAAGATACCGTTATGCACTTAGATGCAGTCGCAGCGCATCAGGCTATCGGGTCTGGAACGACCGTTGGCGCAGCTATTTTTACTGACGTGGTTAGG
>JANOOW010000130.1:0-1999 GCA_031421555.1 Hyphomicrobiaceae bacterium
CATGTCCAATCCGGCCAACATGCAGTTGCGCGAGATGGAGACGATACTTCAGGACATTGAGAGAGCGCTTCAGCAGCGCTTCTACTACTTGGGCATTGCCGTTACCCTCACGCTCCCGGATATTTGCGCGGCATCAGAACAACCGAGCGGCGGCACAAAGGGGCGGAATCAAGCCTCCTACGAAGCTTGGTACAACGATAACTTGGCGGCTAAGTATCCAAGCTTAACAGGGGCAGACTGTTACAGACTGCGGTGTGGAGTTTCGCACCAGGGTAGGTTTGGCCATCCTCGCATGCAATATTCTCGCGTTCTGTTCACAGTTCCGACTGCGCAACGAAACGTGTTTCACAACAACATACTCAACGACGCACTGAATCTGGACACTATGATCTTCTGCAATGATGTGATGGCCAGTGTCCGCGCTTGGCTGGTTGCGAACCTGAACAACGCTACCGTTCAGGCTAACCTATCTCACATCGTCCAATTTCGGCCTCAAGGGCTGGCCCCTTACATGGTTGGAATGCCGCTAATCGCATAGAGGTAGACGATCTAGGTTGCAATGCTGTCCAGCACGCGGGCTAGATCGCCAGAGATCCGTGTTTCACCGACTTCGATACCGCTGCAGTTCTTGAACTTCGACGGATCGCCGATGCCCTTAGTCTCGGGGATCAGCCGGTTCAACAGCGCCGTGATGACCGCCTCCGACGCGCGCTTGGCACCGTCGTCGATCTTCACCGTGAAGCCCAATCCCAGATGCGGGATGGCGCCGCAATAGACGCCTTCCGCGCCGGTTTTCATGAACACGCGGCCGGGTACTTTCTCCATCACGACGGTGTCGAGGCGACCCGGTCCGGCGACCATGCCGGGCGCTGCCCAGGCAGCCTTGGTGATCCGCTCTGCAGCGGCGCGATGTGCCTTGCCAGATCCTTCAGCGGTGATGAAGGCCGCGAACGCACGTGCCAAGCCCGCCGGTGGAATGGCCCAGTTCGGTGCCGAGCAACCGTCGATGCCGCGAACATCTGCGCCAAGTTCTTCGCCGGTGAATTCGCGCAGCACCTTCACAATGCGTTGCTGCACCGGATGATCGGGATGCCAGTATCCCGCAGGATCTTCCTTGTTATGCACCGCACAGGCGCACATGCCCGCATGCTTGCCCGAGCAGTTGTTGTGCAAGGCCGTCGGCTTCGCGCCCGATGCCGCAAGCGCCCGGGCGGCAGCCTCCTGCATCGGCTCGTGCGCGCCACAACCGAGCGCCGACTGATCGAGCTTCGCACGCGCCAGCATCGACGCTGCCAGAGTTGCATGGGCCTCTGTGCCACTGTGCGAGGCGCAACAAAGCGCGATTTCGCGATCGCCGAATTCGAACCGGTCCGCCGCCCCGGTTTCGATCATCGGCAGGCACTGGAACGCTTTCACCGCCGAGCGTGGAAATACCGGCCGTTTCACGTCGCCGATGCTCACCACCAGCTCGCCGTTCGAGCGCGCAATGGCCAGCGCACCGGTGTGTACGCTCTCGACCAACGGGCCGCGGGTCAGCTCGATCAGGACTGGATTTGGCATGAGACGGCGTTTCTCCGTGAATTCGCGTCGAGGTTACACCATAACCCGAAAGGAGCGCTCCGGGGATAACTTTGCGGCGCTCGTTCGCTCACGTCTCAAAAATGCCCCAGTGGATATAGTCCAACTACATCGTGCTAAATGGTTGGCGGCTACAGCCTTGGGGGTGGTTATGCAGCGTTATCGTGTTTCGCGTGGCCTTTGGCTCTGCATGGCGGCCACGCTCGTGCTTTTGTTGAGCCTACCCGCGATGGCACAAAAACGCGTCGCGCTCGTCATCGGTAACTCGGCCTATACCCGCGCCGGGCCGCTCGCCAATCCCGCCAACGATGCCAACGACATCGCGAAGGCGCTCGGTGACTTGGGCTTCGACGTGATCATCGGCCTGGATCTCGACAAGCGCGGCTTCGATGGCAAGGTGCGGGACTTCTCGCGCGCACTG
>JANOOW010000131.1:0-7267 GCA_031421555.1 Hyphomicrobiaceae bacterium
GCTGTCGACGACCGGACAGCCCGGACCGGCAATGGATTTCGCCATTCTGGCGCTGCATATCGCCGGAGCCTCGTCGATCCTTGGCGCGATCAACTTCATCACCACCATCTTCAACATGCGCGCGCCGGGCATGACGCTGCACCGGATGCCGCTGTTCGTCTGGTCGGTTCTGGTTACCGCGTTTCTGCTGCTGCTGTCGCTGCCGGTTCTGGCGGGCGCCATCACCATGCTGCTGACCGATCGTAACTTCGGCACGGCCTTCTTCGATGCCAAGGGCGGTGGCGATCCAGTCCTCTATCAGCATTTGTTCTGGTTCTTCGGCCACCCGGAAGTCTACATTCTGATCCTGCCGGGCTTCGGCATGATCAGTCACATCATCTCGACCTTCTCGCGCAAGCCGGTATTCGGCTATCTCGGCATGGCCTACGCCATGGTCGCGATCGGCGTCGTCGGCTTCGTGGTGTGGGCGCATCACATGTTCACGGCTGGCATCGGCGTCAACACCCAGGCCTACTTCGTGTTCGCCACGATGGTGATCGCGGTGCCAACCGGCGTGAAGATCTTCTCCTGGATCGCGACCATGTGGGGTGGCTCGATCACCTACAGGGTGCCGATGATCTGGGCGCTGGGCTTCATCTTCCTGTTCACCGTCGGCGGCGTCACCGGCGTGATGCTGGCCAATGCCGGCGTCGACCGCTACCTGCACAACACCTACTACGTCGTCGCCCACTTCCACTACGTGTTGTCGCTCGGCGCCGTATTCGCGATCTTCGCTGGCTGGTACTACTGGTTCCCGAAGATGAGCGGCTACATGTACTCGGAATTTATCGGCAAGCTGCACTTCTGGCTCACCTTCATCGGCGCCAACGTGCTGTTCTTCCCGCAGCACTTCCTCGGTCTTGCCGGCATGCCGCGCCATTACGCAGACTACCCCGACGCCTTTGCCGGCTGGAACCGCGTGTCGTCGATCGGTGCGTACATCACGACGCTCGGCACCGTGGTCTTCTTCATCGGGCTGGTCTTGGCATTCGTCCGCAAGCAGAAGGCCGTCGACAATCCGTGGGGCGAGGGCGCAACGACGCTCGAATGGACCTTGCCATCGCCGCCGCCTTACCATTGTTTCGAGACGCTGCCGCGCGTCAAGCATAGCGAGCATCACTGAATGGAATCAAACCGGGCTGATCACTCGGCCCGGTTCTCTAGCGAATGCGCTCTACAACTGTTGCGGTGTACCTTTGACTGACACGACCGATATCCCGGCCGACTATGAAAGCACCGGCCTCACGGGCGGTAGCATTGCCGACTACTTCTCGTTGATGAAGCCGCGGGTGATGGGGCTCGTCATCTTGACGGCACTGGTCGGCATCGTCGCGGCGCCGGGCCACATTCATCCGTTGCTGGGGTCGATCGCGTTGTTGGCGATCGCCGTCGGGGCCGGCGCATCGGGTGCGCTCAACATGTGGTTCGACGCCGACATCGACGCGAAGATGGCCCGTACCGCCGCGCGGGCAATTCCGCGCGGCAAGATCTCGGCCGAGGAAGCGTTTGCATTCGGCGCCGTGCTATCGGTGTTCTCGGTCCTGACGCTCGGCTTGTTCGTCAATTAGTTCGCCGGCGCATTCTTAGCGTTCACGATCGCCTTTTTCGTCGTCATCTACACGATGTGGCTGAAACGGCGGACGCCACAGAACATCGTGATCGGTGGCGCTGCCGGAGCTTTCCCGCCGATGGTCGGCTGGGCTGCCGTGACCGGCGGCGTGAGCTTGGAAAGCATCGTCCTGTTCCTCATCATCTTCATTTGGACGCCGCCGCACTTCTGGGCGCTCGCCCTCTATCGCTGCCGCGACTACGAACGTGTCGGCGTGCCGATGATGCCGGTCGTCAAGGGTGGCGATTCGACCCGCCGCCAGATCCTGGCCTACTCGGTGCTGCTGGCGCCGCTCGGTGTGTTGCCAGCCTTTATCGGCTTGGGTGGCACAACTTATCTTATTGTGTCGCCGGTGCTGGGCGCGGCGTTCGTTTGGTACGCCTATAATGTGTTCCGGATCCGTGAGGGGCGCGAAGCCGACGCTGCGGCGCGTGCCCTGTTCGGATTTTCAATCCTCTATCTGTTTGCGCTGTTCCTGGTGCTGCTCGCCGAGCACACCGTGCGCATCGCATTGGGCGGTTAGCGCCGTGGAGTTCGCCTTGGACGAGAGCAAGGAGAAAAAGCCAAGCCCAGAGTGGTTGCGTCAGCGCCGCCTGCGGTCAATCGCGATCGCGCTCATGCTGCTGGCGATGACGGGCTTATTCTACGCCGCGACGATCGTGCGGATGGGTGGCAACGTACTCAACCGGGCGCTGTGACGGATGACGATCGAGCCTGCAAGCCAAGAACATGCCACACGCGGAGCCACGCTGGCGCGCCGCCATCGCCGCGTTGGGCTCTGGGCTGCCTCGGGTGCGGCCATAATGCTGTTGCTGGCTTTCGCCTCGGTGCCGCTCTACCGCATGTTCTGCCAGGTGACCGGGTACGCCGGTACCACCCAGAAGGCGGTCAAACCGTCCGACGTCGTCCTCGATCGCCGCATGACCGTGCGCTTCGACGCGTCCGTCAGCCCGGGCCTGGACTGGACCGTGCAGCCGGTCGCACTGATGCAAACGGTGCGCATCGGCGAAACGTCGCTGGCGTACTATCGTGCGACCAACAACTCTTCGAAGACGCTGGTCGGTACCGCCGCGTTCAATGTCACGCCGGAGCAGACGGGCGGCTTCTTCAACAAGCTCGAATGTTTCTGCTTCACCGAACAACGCTTGGAGCCCGGCCAGTCGATCGATATGCCGGTAAGCTATTTCATCGACCCGGCCATCGTTACGGACAAGGATGCGGGACACGTCAGTATGATCACGCTGTCCTACACGTTCTATGTGGTCGAGAATCCGAAAATCAGTACCGCTGGCACGGCCAAGCCCGGTAAGGGTAGTTGAACGCAGAAACGCTAACGGGTCGCCGCCGCTATGGCTGCCCTCTCGAAATACGAAGTTGGAGACGAAGAACGCTATGGCCGACACGCACGCCCACGAGAAGAACCACGATTATCACCTCGTCGATCCAAGCCCATGGCCGATCCTCGCCTCGATCGGCGCACTCGTCATGGCGATCGGCGCCATCGTATGGATGCGCTCCCTGGCCGGCGGTGAAGGCTTGTTCGGCCTCAAGGGCCCGACGATGTTCTTTATCGGTTTCGGCGCCATATCCGCCGTCGCTTTCTTCTGGTGGCGCGATGTGATCCGTGAAGCGCACAAGGGCGACCACACCCCGGTCGTCGGCATGCACCTGCGCTACGGCATGATCATGTTCATCGCCTCCGAAGTGATGTTCTTCGTCGCCTGGTTCTGGGCCTACTTCGATGTTTCGCTTTTCCCCGGCGCGGTGTGGACGCTTGAGAACTCCTCGCAGACGGTCGGCATGGTCGAGCGTAATGCCTTGACCGGTGGCGTGTGGCCGCCGAAGCCTGCCGAGGGTTTCAAGAGCACGTTCGATCCGTGGGGCTTGCCGCTCGTCAACACGCTGATCTTGCTGCTCTCCGGCACCACGGTGACCTGGGCGCATCATGCGCTGCTGCAGAATAACCGCCGCGGCCTGATCTGGGGTCTGTTTTGCACAGTGGTGCTGGGCGTCCTGTTCACGACCTGCCAAGTCTACGAGTACGGCCACGCCGCATTCAACTTTTCCGGACACATCTACGGTTCGACGTTCTTCATGGCGACCGGCTTCCACGGTGCCCACGTTGTCATTGGTACGATCTTCCTGTTCGTCTGCCTGATGCGCGCCTTGCAGGGTGAGTTCACGCCCAAGCAGCATTTCGGCTTCGAGGCGGCGGCCTGGTATTGGCACTTCGTCGACGTGGTCTGGCTGTTCCTATTCGCCTGTATCTACGTGTGGGGCGCCGGTCACTACGCACCGGGCGCGCATTGAAAGTTGCGCGCGGCGACTCCGCTGCGCGGAGCAGACCGACGCGCGCCGTAAGTAGGTAGAGGCTGATTGCGGTGTGATCGATCAATCCCCATCGGCTGCGCGTGCGGGCATCAGGTGCCGGTGTCCGCGTTGCGGCAAAGGGGCTTTATTCACCAGCGCCTGGTCGCTCGATGCTGCTGCTCGATGCCCGGCGTGCGGCCTCGACTATAGTTTCGCCGATAGCGGCGATGGGCCGGCCGTCTTCGCCATCATGCTGCTCGGTTTTCTAATGCTCGGCGCGGCGCTGATCCTGGAATTCAAGGCCGGCCCGCCGTGGTGGGTGCACGCGATCTGGGCGCCGGTGACGATGGGTCTCGCGCTCGCCATGCTGCGCCCGATGAAGGCGACGCTGATCGCGCTGCAGTACCAGCACAAGGCTCAGCATGGCCGCCTCAAGTAAGGCGCGTCAGTGCGGCTCTGGGTGATACGCTCCCGGCCTAGACACGCGCCGATAATTTCCAACCCGCCGTCGACCGCCTGCTGCATGATCAACCTGGACCGGCCCGCGTGCCGCCGCGCGCCGATCATTGCCGGCAGATGAATGAAGCCTGACCGGGAGCTTCTTTCGTGGCGGCGTACGGTATCCAGCGAGTGGTAGAGCGCCGCGTTGCACAGGTAGCGCCCGGCATCGCGCGACAGCTCCACCGGCAGCCCTTTCGCACGCAGGCGTTGCATGATGAAGCTCAGCGGTAGGCTTGCGGTGAGGTGGTCCGGGCCGCCGGCAATCAGGCAGTCCGCGGTCTCAGGCGTGTGCCCGCAGGCATCGGCGACGATGCTGCGCTCGTTGTAGCCGCGTGCCTCGATCACGAAGCCAGTGGCTCGCGACGACACGCCGAAGTGCAAGGCGAGGACAGGCCGCGTTATATCGAGCAACTCGACGATGCGCTGCGTGCCGCCGCACCACTCGGTCGAGAGCATCTCGTGATGGATGCGATAGCCCGGAAACGCCCGCGCGGCTGCGGTCGCAAGTTTCTGCACCACCACCCACGACGCATTCACCGGCACCGTCGGAAACGGCCCGAAGCCGGTAAGCAGGATGGTCGGGCGGTCGCGAGAGTGGGGCATGGTCGGGGATTGTCAGTCTCAAAGTAGGTTGGGTCAAGCTATTGCGCGACCCAACATTACGATCGGTGTCTGCCGTGTTGGGTCGCGCTCCGCTTGACCCAACCTACAAGAAATTGCGATCATATGTAGTCTGCCACATCCGGCCGGCTCCGAGGCAGCGGAGTCGTATGAGGCAAACAAATATCCCCTCAAATATCGAGATCCTTGGCGAATGCGGCGCGTTCTTGGATGAACTTGAAGCGCAGCTCCGGCTTCGAGCCCATGAGTGCGTTGACGCTTTCGGCGATGATCGAGCGGTCGCCGTCGCCGAGCGCTACCTTCAAGAGCACGCGCTTGGTCGGCTCCATCGTGGTTTCCTTCAACTGCGAAGCGTTCATCTCGCCGAGCCCTTTGAAGCGCGAAACTTCGACCTTCTGGTTCGGCTTGAACTCGCTCTTCATGATGCGCTCGCGCTGCGCCTCGTCGCGGGCGTAGAACGCCTTCGTGCCCTGCACCAGCCGATAAAGCGGCGGCACCGCCAGATACAGGTGACCGTTCTCGATCAGCTCCGGCATCTCCTGATAGAAGAACGTGATCAGCAGTGAGGCGATGTGCGCGCCGTCGACGTCGGCATCGGTCATCACGATCACGCGTTCGTAGCGCAGATCGGATTCGCGGTACTTGTCGCCGGTGCCAGCGCCAAGTGACTGGATTAGATCCGACAGCATCTGGTTCTGACTGAGTTTGACGCTGGTCGCATTGGCGACGTTGAGGATCTTGCCGCGCAGGGGCAGCACGGCTTGTGTCTTCGGGTTGCGGGCCTGCTTGGCCGAGCCGCCGGCGCTGTCGCCTTCGACGATGAAAATCTCGGTGCCTTCCGCCGATTGCGTCGAGCAATCGACCAGCTTGCCCGGCAGCCGGAGGCGGCGCGTCGCGGTCTGGCGGCCGATTTCCTTCTCGCGCTTGCGCTTGAGGCGATCCTCGGCCTGCTCGATCGTCCATTCGAGCAGCTTCGAGGCCATCAGCGGCGAGGCCGTCAGCCAGTGATCGAACGCGTCGCGCACGGCGGTCTCGACGATGCGCGTGGCTTCCTGCGTCGCCAGCCGGTCCTTGGTCTGGCCTTGGAACTCCGGTTCGCGGATGAACACCGATAGCATCGCAGCCGCCGTGCCCATCACGTCTTCGGCGGTGATCTGCGCTGCCTTCTTGTTGTTGACCAGTTCGCCGTAGGCCTTCAACCCCTTCGACAGCGCCGCGCGCAAGCCGCTGTCGTGGGTGCCCCCGTCGGGCGTCGGAATGGTGTTGCAGTACGAGCGTGAGAAGCCGTCTTCGCTGGCGGTCCAGGCGACGGCCCACTCGACCGCGCCGTGGCCGGCGGCCTTGGTGATGCGGCCAGCAAAAATGTCCTTGGCGACCAGCGTCTGGCCTTCGATCGTCGTGGTCAGATAATCCTTCAGGCCGCCGGGAAAGTGGAAGACAGCTTCGGTGGGTGTGTTGTCCTTGATGCGCTCCGGCGCGCAGAACCAGCGGATTTCGACGCCGCCGAACAGGTAGGCTTTCGAACGCGCCATCGCCAACAGGCGCGACGGCTTGAAGGCGCACCCGGCGCCGAAGATCTTCTCGTCGGGGATGAAGCGGATCTTGGTGCCGCGCCGGTTCATCGTCGAGCCGAGCTTTTGCAGTTTGCCGTTGGGCACGCCGCGGTTGAACACCATGCGATAAAGCTGCTGGCCGCGGGCGACCTCGACTTCGCACGTTTCCGACAAGGCATTCACGACCGACACGCCGACGCCGTGCAGGCCGCCGGAGGTCTGGTACGCCTTGCCGTCGAATTTGCCGCCCGAGTGCAACGTCGTCATGATGACTTCGAGGGCGGACTGGTTCTTGAACTTCGGATGCGGGTCGACCGGGATGCCGCGGCCGTTATCGGTCACCGACAGGTAGCCGTCGGCCTCGTAGCGCACCTCGATCCAGGTGGCGTGACCGGCCACTGCTTCGTCCATCGAGTTGTCGATCACCTCGGCGAACAGATGGTGCAGCGCCTTCTCGTCGGTGCCGCCGATATACATGCCGGGGCGGCGGCGGACAGGCTCCAGGCCCTCCAGCACTTCGATGTCGGCTGCCGTGTAGGCGTCCGAGGCGTCGACGGGTTTGCGCGCGCGTGCACTTCTATCGGTCATGTCTGGGGCCGTGTTTCCAAAAAGGTCGCGTGAAGATGCCATGAGC
>JANOOW010000132.1:0-7174 GCA_031421555.1 Hyphomicrobiaceae bacterium
TACCTGGACACAAAACATGAGATCGGCCTTGCTTCCTGGGCCGGCGGACGAGTAGGCCTTTGCCGCGTACCGTCCGAAGTAATCGCGAGGAACGGATGGACTACCAGGCAACCTTCATAAAACACCTCGACGTACTGCATGCCGAGGGCCGGTACCGGGTGTTCGCCGACCTCAAACGCCGGTGCGGTTCGTTCCCGATGGCTGACCGGCATACCGGCGATGCCGTCAACGACGTAACCGTCTGGTGCTCCAACGACTACCTCGGCATGGGTCAGCACCCTGCCGTTCTGCGGGCCATGCATACAGCCATCGACAGTGCCGGGGCGGGGTCCGGCGGCACACGTAATATTTCCGGCACCACACACTATCATGTGGAGCTAGAGGAAGAGATTGCAGATCTGCATGGCAAGGAGTCGGCCCTGTTATTCACGTCGGCGTATGTTGCGAATGACGCCTCTCTTTCCACCTTGGTTAAACTTTTGCCCGGGTGCGTCATCCTCTCGGACGAGAAAAACCACGCCTCGATGATCGAGGGCATTCGTCACGGCGGCGGCGCCAAGCTCATCTGGCAACATAACAACGTCAAGGACCTCGAAGCCAAACTCGCTTCGCTTCCCCTGGCGACACCGAAGATCATCGCCTTCGAGAGCGTTTACTCGATGGACGGCTACATCTCGCCGATCGGCGCGATTTGCGCACTCGCCGCCAAGTACAATGCGATGACCTACCTCGACGAGGTCCACGCGGTCGGCATGTATGGCCCACGCGACGGCGGTATCGCCGAACGCGACCGCGTCATGGGCCAGGTCGACATCATCAACGGTACGCTCGCCAAGGGCTTTGGCGTCATGGGTGGCTACATCGCGTCGAACCGGGCGGTGTGCGACGCGATACGTTCCTATGCGCCCGGGTTCATTTTCACCACGGCGCTGGCGCCGGCGATTGCAGCTGGGGCGCTCGCCAGCATCAGGCACCTCAAGGCAAGCAGCACCGAACGCGAGCAGCATCAGGAGCGCGCGCAAACCTTGAAGCGCCGCCTCGAAGCCGCACATATCCCGAACCTTGCCAACCCCAGTCATATCGTGCCGGTGATGGTCGGCGATCCGGTCCACTGCAAGTCGATCACCGACACGCTGCTCGATCGCTTTGGTATCTACGTACAGCCAATCAATTATCCGACCGTTGCGCGCGGCACCGAGCGGCTACGGCTGACACCAACGCCGCTTCATACTGACGCGCAGATGAATCATTTGATCGAGGCGCTTGGCGCGTTATGGGCAGAGTGTCCGCTGTCGATCGAAACACAAATGGCAAAGGCCGCCGAATAGCGGTGTAGAAGCACACGGATGAGGAGCGCGTCGCATGCAACCAGTAAGTAGGACCCCCCTCCTCGATACAGTGTGCTCGCCCCAACAAATACGTGAGCTTCCCGTCGATAGCTTGCGCCAGTTGGCCGATGAACTTCGCATCGAGACCATCGACGCCGTGTCGACCACGGGCGGACATCTAGGCGCAGGTCTCGGCGTGATCGAATTGACGGTTGCGCTGCACCGCGTCTTCGATACCCCGCGTGACCGGCTGATCTGGGACGTCGGTCATCAGGCCTACCCGCACAAAATTCTGACCGGCCGCCGCGATCGGATTCGCACGCTGCGCCAGGGCGGCGGGCTGTCCGGTTTCACCAAGCGCAGTGAGAGCGAATACGATCCGTTCGGTGCCGCTCATTCGTCGACCTCGATCTCGGCTGGCCTCGGCATGGCCGTCGCCCGCGATCTGGCGGGAGCCGAGAACGACGTGATCTGCGTCATCGGCGATGGCGCAATGAGCGCTGGCATGGCCTACGAAGCCATGAACAATGCGGGTGCCCGCGACGAGCGGCTGATCGTCATTCTCAATGACAACGACATGTCGATCGCACCTCCAGTCGGCGCCATGTCGAACTATCTCGCCCGCGTTTCGTCGAGCAGCCCCTATCTGCACTTTCGCGATGGTTTGAAGCAGCTTGCCAACAGGTTGCCGAAGTCGTGGAGCCGGCGCGCTGCCCGCGCGGAAGAGTATGCCCGCACCTATTGGACCGGTGGCTCGTTCTTCGAAGACCTGGGATTCTACTACGTCGGTCCGATCGATGGCCATGACTTGAACATCCTCCTGCCGGTTCTCGAGAACGTTCGCGACAGCCGGCAAGCGCCGATCCTCGTCCACGTCGTCACCAAAAAGGGCAAAGGCTACGCGCCGGCCGAAAGCGCCGCCGACAAGTATCACGGCGTCAACCGGTTCAGTGTCGTCACCGGCGCCCAGGATAAACCAAAGGCAAACGCGCCAAGTTATACCGGGGTATTTGCGCAATCCCTCATTGCCGAAGCAACGCGCGACCCGAAGATCGTCGCGATCACGGCGGCCATGCCGTCGGGAACCGGCCTCGATGCATTCGGCAAGGCCTTCCCTGAGCGCACCTTCGATGTCGGCATCGCCGAGCAGCACGCGGTGACCTTCGCCGCTGGCCTTGCGACCGAAGGGTTCAAGCCGTTCGTCGCGATTTATTCGACATTCCTCCAGCGCGCCTACGACCAGATCGTGCACGACGTCGCCATCCAGCGCTTGCCGGTCAGGTTTGCGATCGACCGGGCGGGGCTCGTTGGGGCCGATGGGCCGACGCACGCCGGTTCGTTCGACCTTGCCTACCTCGGCTGCCTGCCCAACTTCGTACTGATGGCGGCGGCGGACGAGGCAGAACTGAAGCACATGGTGGCCACCGCGCGCGCAATCGACGATGGGCCGTCGGCGTTCCGCTTCCCACGCGGGGATGGGGTTGGCATCGAAATGCCGGCCGAAGGCATTCCACTCGAAATTGGCCGTGGCCGCGTTCTGAAGGAAGGCTCGAAGATCGCATTGCTGTCGCTCGGCACTAGGCTTGCCGAATGCCAGAAGGCCGCGAGCCAACTCGACGCGATGGGCCTGTCCACCACGGTTGCCGATGCCCGTTTCGCCAAGCCCATCGATACTGCCTTGGTTTCAAGGTTGGCGAAAAATCACGAACTCCTCATTACAATAGAGGAAGGTTCGATCGGCGGCTTCGGCACCCAAGTTCTGCATTGGCTGGCGGGCTCCGGCCTGCTCGATCGCGACCTGAAAGTGCGCGCCATGGTACTTCCCGACACCTTCATCGATCACGATAAGCCTGAGAAGATGTATGCCGAGGCTGGATTGGACGCCGCAAGCATCGTCGCGACGGCGTGCCGAGCTCTGGGGTTGCGAGATGAAAATGCGGCATCTTCTGCCGCAATCGCCTGATTGCGCCCCGAAGTGAAACCTAAAGCTCCAAAGCGTTTCACGAAATCGACGTTGCCGGGCAAAGACTGCGTCACCTGCGGGCGGCCGTTCGCGTGGCGCAAGAAGTGGGAACGCGTGTGGGACGAGGTCAAGTACTGCTCAGACCGCTGCCGGTCGTCGAAACCGAACGCGTCCGCCGCGATCAAGCCAGCTAAGCCGTAGGCGGGCGGGACGAGCACATCTCATCAAGGAAAACCGATGCGAGCACTGGTCGTTGGCGCATCCGGTGGGATCGGCGCCGCCGTGGTGAAACTTCTGATCGCCGATCCGCGCGTGAACCACGTCACGGCGTGGTCGCGCACGCGACCGGCCGGCTTACCGCCGGACGTGACGCACGCGCAGATGAACATCTTGGACGAACCTTCGATCGCAGCCGCATCAATAAGCCTGGGCGAAGTCGACTTGGTCTTCGTCGCGACAGGGGTGCTGCAAAATATGAGCGCAAACATCCGCGCGGAGAAGACGTGGCGTTCGCTCGATGCCGATATGATGCGACGTAGCTTCGAGGTGAATACGATCGGCCCAGCACTGATCGCCAAACACGTGCTACCTTGTCTGCCACGCGAACGGCGCAGTGTGTTCGCTATACTCTCGGCACGGGTCGGCAGTATCGGCGATAACCGATCGGGCGGATGGTACAGCTATCGCGCATCGAAGGCGGCGCTCAATCAGATCATTCGTTGCCTGGCCATCGAGCTGGCGCCCCGATGGCCTGAGGCAATCTGCGTAGGCTTGCACCCTGGAACGGTTGACACGCAACTGTCGAAACCGTTTCAGGCTAACGTCGCTTCGGCCAAGTTATTTTCGGCCGAACAATCAGCACGCCACTTGCTTCACGTCATCGACGGCCTCGAGCCACCGCACTCGGGCCGCGTTTTCGACTGGGCCGGAATTGAAGTCCAGCCTTGAGCGAGCGCTGCTCAACCGCTGGTCTTGTCCTGCGTCTTGGTTTCAAAATCACGCGCGTCGTGGCGTTCGTGCAATTGGCTTTGCGGCTCTCCCGTGATGCGGTTGACCATGCGCCCGCGCTTCACGGCCGGGCGCGCTGCGATCGCGTTCGTCCAGCGATTGACATGCACATAGTCCCGCACCTGCAGGAACTCTCCAGCGTCGTACAGTAGCCCCTTCGCAAGCGCGCCATACCAAGGCCAGATCGCCATGTCGGCGATGGTGTACTCGTCGCCCGCGATAAACTCGTGGTGCTCGAGTTGCCGGTCCAGAACGTCCAGTTGGCGCTTCGTCTCCATCGCGAACCGGTCGATCGCGTATTCGATCTTGACCGGCGCATAGGCGTAAAAGTGGCCGAACCCGCCACCGAGATAAGGTCCGCTGCCCATCTGCCAGAATAGCCAGCTCAACGCTTCGGTGCGCTTATCTGGATCCGCGGGCAGGAAGGCGCCGAATTTTTCGGCCAGGTAAAGCAGGATCGCACCGGACTCGAACACACGGCGGGGCTTGGCGCCACCATGGTCCACCAGCACTGGAATTTTCGAGTTGGGATTGGCTGCGACGAAACCGCTGCCAAACTGGTCGCCATCGTTGATGCGGATCAGCCAGGCGTCGTACTCGGCGCCGCTGTGTCCAAGCGCCAGCAGCTCTTCGAGCATCACCGTGACTTTGACGCCGTTGGGAGTCGCCAGCGAGTAAAGTTGCAGGGGATGCTTGCCGACCGGAAGTTCCTTCTCGTGGGTTGAACCGGCGACCGGGCGATTGATACTCGCGAACTTGCCGCCATTCTCTTTGTCCCACTGCCAAACCTTCGGCGGAGTATATTCGGAAGCGTCACTCATGATTTATCCCGATCGCGTTGATATTGCTCGTTACGGTGCACGACATATTTGGACCTCGACCTTGGTATCTTATCTGGACAGACACCGCGAGCGTGGACCGATTCACCGCTGATCATTCTTCCTGGACAAGACGAATGTCACTACAAAAGCGTATGGATCGGGGAAGGACCTTAGCGCTCGCACTAGTCGTATTCTATCAGGTGTTGCTTGCAATTCCAGGCTTTGCCCAACAGCCGGAAACCACGCCATCCGCCATGACTGCGGGCAAAATCGCCGAATTCTTCAGCACTGTTGGCGATCAGATCTTCGAGGAGTGCATCTTCGATCTCTCCACCGAGCAAATCGCGGTGCAAGAGGCACTTATCTCGGCATACATCATCCAGGGTGCCAGCGATCAGGCTGCCCGGCAACTTGCCGTAAAACAAATCGAGCCGCCGCGGCTTTCGGAAAAATGCGAAGCGATCCGACGGACACCCAGCGCCGCTATTCCCCCAAGAGAAACGAAGCGGACCGTGCAAACGAAGCCAAAAGACGCCGAGCCAAAACTACCGCCTCGCCTCGATGGGCCGTCGGCGCCGATATCGCTGGTGGATAAGAAAGTCTTGGCCCAGTGGGACTGCGAACCCGGCGTCGACTACGTTACCATCCGTCACAACGGCTTCGAGAGAAAGCTGACCGCAGGGGAGATCTGCAACCCGTTTGAGGATGTTGTCCATCGGGTACCGGACACGGCGCGCAGTTTCCGTCTCGGCTATACGATCCGCACCGGCCGCCTATTCGCCGTCTCGGACGCGCCCGAGGTCAATGGCAAGACGATCGCTTGGGGGCTCTCCGGCAGGGATATTTGCCGGAATAATCCCGATCCCGATTGCCTGGCGACGCGCGCCGTCGGGCCGTTGCCACCCGGCGAATACTCGTTTGCGGCCGATCCGGCGCAGCGCGTGACGTGGGGGCCGAAGACCAAGCGGCACGTTGCCGCCGTCTACCTGGCAAACCTCTGGAACCGGGAACAATTCGACCAGCGCCACACCGCAGCGATCCGGTCGCGCGGCAATATCGCAATTCATATGCGACTGAAGGGTGAGATGTCGGAAGCCTGCATCGGACTGGAGCCGAAGGGATGGACATACGTTGCATCACTCATCAAGGACGGGCGCGCCACAGGCCTCAACGTCCACATCGACGAACCCCATCCGCAGATCGCCGGGAAGCCACCCGTGGTTGTGCGTTCGTCATTCTCACTGTCGTCACTGTTCAAATAAGCCGCGCACAGTTTTTTTCACCAATCCAGGGGTAGCTTAAATCACCACCTGGGTGCCGGTGCTTCCTGAGCCATAGGTGACGTTTCGAGGATATTCCCCTCTCGACAGGCGAGCATTTCGACGATCTGTGGTGCACGGACTTCAGGGGCGAGTTCGGCGATACGATTTTCAGAACGATTGCTAAAGCTTTACGTGAACGAAAACAGTTATTTATCCGGGCGCCCGTTGCAGGATCTGCCCTACTTCGTATCATCGCGAGGCACTCACTCCCGCAAAACTCGCGCGAGAGAGCTGCGAGGAGCTCTATCAAATTGGGTTGTCCGATCCGAACCAGCCGACCGGGCTTCTTCAGGCGGATTGTTGGCGTTGGCATGCCGCTTCGAGTCGGTTTTCAACCAACTCCTCCGGTTTGGCGGCTCACGACGCGCCTGAGTATTAGGGCCCTCGTCACCGTCGCGGCGCTAGACAGAGTCACCCACCAGCCATTAAAACGCGCGGGAAATGAGTGCGCGCGCAGACGCCGTCAAGGTTGGCCGTGGCGCCGACCCTGACGCATTCCGACATTGATAGGCCACACCTTGATGATGGCGAGCACGCCGCTACGCTCCGTGCAGCGGGACTGGTTCCTTCGTCCCAGAGAACTATTTTGGCCAAATTCACCGATCACTGCGATGCAGGCTTGCTTTCGGCCTGGTGATTTGTCCGGCCGGACACCATCGTGTGAGCCATCTCCGCGCAACAGCGCGTCCGGATAATTGGGTTGTGTCGTCTTGAGGCATGTCAGGAGTTCGC
>JANOOW010000133.1:0-31327 GCA_031421555.1 Hyphomicrobiaceae bacterium
TGCCTGCACGCTCGAGAGCGGTGGCATGCACGAAAACGTCCTTGGAACCGTCAGCTGGCTGGATGAAGCCGAAACCTTTGGCGCCATTGAAGAATTTTACCGTGCCGGTGATGCGAGCCATAGATGCTAGTCCTTTTCCGTAGTCAAGATGCGTGATGATGTAGCCAGTGTGGACCGCACGCTTCGATCCCCTTAGATCTCTAGAGTTCGGAAAAGACAGAAAGCAGCCAGTCAGGTCGCCAGTCATTCAGCCGAGGTTCTATGAGGACACCCCTCAGTTTGATGGGTGCCGGCGCTTCTTCTTGAACCTGTGATGCGGCAATTGCAAGGCAGTTTGCGCGAGAATGCTAACAACGCCGGCTCAAGCAGCTTGGCCGCGAAGGCGGTTGCCGGCCCGTGCCCGCCCCATCATCGGCAGCAAAACCTTCAGTTCCGGACCCGCGCCGGTTCCTGTCAACGCCAGCCGGAGGGGGTGGAACAGCGCTCGCCCCTTTGCACCGGAAGCGACCTTGACTGCGGTGGTCCAACGGTCCCAGGTCTCATCGTTCCAGGGTTCGGGCGGTAAAGCAGCCGCGGCGGCCGCACAAAACCCGGCATTCTCGATGACCGGAGTAATCGAACCCGAAACGACGTTCCACCACTGCGCCGCATCTGCAAGGCGGCGGATGTTTCCGCGCACCGCGTTCCAAAAGGCCTCGCCGCCATCGATACCCATTTTTACGAGGCGATCTTCGACAGCGGCAAAATTCAACCCGTGCAGCAGCTTGGCATTGAGGGCGACCAGATCTTCGGTATCGAAGCGGCCGGGCGCACGCGAAATTTTCGATAGATCGAACGGCACGGCAAGGGCCTGTAGACTAGGGTAGATCTCGATCGCGTCGGACGTTCCGACCAGTGCTGCGTGACACGCCACTGCCATGGCCTCGAGGCCATCCTCACGCATGCCCTCGATCGAAAGCGAACCCAATCGTTTGGATAGTGTTTGCCCATCTTTTCCGACCAGAAGGCTGTGGTGCGCGAAGGCTGGCACGGTGGCGCCGAGCGCCTGAAAGATCTGGATCTGAACGCCGGTGTTGGTGACGTGATCCTCTCCGCGCACGATGTGCGTGACGCCGAATTCCCAATCGTCGACCACGCTCGTGAACGTGTACAGGCAAGTGCCGTCGGCGCGAATGAGCACCGGATCAGATAGCGAGCCGACATCCACCGACTGATCGCCGCGCACGAGATCCTGCCAGGTGACGAGGGTCGGCACCGGTGCCATGGGATCGCGATTGTCGTCGGTATTGCTCAGACGAAAGCGCCAATGTGGCTGGCGGCCGTCCGCTTCGAGCTTTGCCCGTTCTTCCACAGTCAGCCGCAGGCTCGCCCGATCGTATGTGGGTGGCAGGCCACGTGCGAGCTGACGTTTGCGGCGGCGATCGAGCTCGTCCTCGGCCTCATAACAGGGATAAAGGTGGCCGGATGCCTTGAGTTGCGCGGCGATCACGGCGTAGCGGGCCGAACGCTGCGACTGCCGCTCTTCGCGCGTCCACACCAAACCCAGCCACGTCAGATCGCGCCGGATCGCCTCGACGTGCTCCTCCTTGGAGCGCTCGAGATCGGTATCGTCGAGCCGCAATATGAATTGCCCGCCATGCTTGGCCGCCAACAGCCAGTTCAGCACGGCGGTTCGGATATTGCCGATGTGAAGGCGACCTGTGGGGCTCGGTGCGAAGCGGACGACAGGCTTCGATATGGACGTCATGCAGTTCCTCGATGCGTTCGTGCGGGCGCTTCGTTAGCACGACTAACGAGGGACGCGAAACGGCTAAGAAACAGCGGGGATTAGGGACGGGGTAGTACAGGCATCAAAGCTGCGGTCAGCTGGTCGGCTTCGGCAGCATCCGCCGTGGTAAAATCGATGATGCGACCGTCAGCCGTTTCGATCGATAGCCGGTACAGGCGGATGCGGCTCGCGAGACCGATATCGATCAGGCTCGTGAACCCTACGATTGCGAAGAAAACTGTTCCGAGCAGAAAGCGTTCGCGCCAGCCAGCTTGCACCACCAGCACCAAGAAGATGCCGGCGACGATCAAGTACGCCGAGTAGTTCAGCAAGCAGCCGAGGAAATCTTTCTCTTGGGTGGCGTCCCGCGATATCGATCGCTGGTCGCTCAAAGCGATGCTTTGCTTGCCGATGCGAAGCTCACCTCCCGATCGTCCGGCGGCCGGATAGGTGATCGCCCATGGCCGGTTGATGCTATTATGGAACGGCATGTGCAACTTCGTTTCTTTAACCGATGAAAACCGGAGCTTCGCAGGAAATGGTCAGTAACTGCCTAACGCGCTATCTCAGAGCCACGGCGACGATATAGCGGCAGGAACGATTGCCGCGATTGGCAAAGGTACAGTCGGCGGGGATGCCCAGTTCCAAGCAGTCGCCGGTGCGCAATTCGTGGGTTTCTTCGCCCTCGATGAATGTCAAATGTCCATCCTGCACCCAGACTTGCTGGCGTGTGAACGTGTAGGTCGAGGCGGGGTAGCTTACGCGAGCTCCGAGCGGCAGGTCGACCTGCACGAGGTCGAGCGGTCCACCAGGACGGGGCGACAGTGAACGGCGCACATACCTGGTCTCAGGGTCCATCCACTGTTGTTGATCGTGGGCCCGTGAGACGCGGCTGCCCTGCCCCTCGGCGCGGGAAAGCAGCGTCGACATGGTGAGGCCGAACGCGCCGCTCAAACGGCCGAGCAGCGCTGCCGTGGGGCTCGATTCACCGCGTTCGACCTTGCTGATCATTGCCCGCGAGACCCCCGATCGATCGGCGACGCTGGCGATCGACCAACCCCGAGCCTCGCGCTCGGCCTTGATACGAGCCGCAATCTGGGCAGTCGGATCGGATATGATAGTGGACATAACTCCATTTTCATGGATATTTTAGCGGTGTGCAAGCAAAATTAGAGACCGGTCCGAATGATCATTGGCCATAATGGCGGACCACCCCTCGCCGAGGACGACGAGCCGCCTGGCAAGTTGTTGTTCGTCAAGTGGGCGTGGACACAGGCACGCAAGAAGGCGTTTGCCGCGCCGACAACCGAAATCGCGCTGTTCCGGCTCGCCCGGGCCGAGGCGGCAGGGCTGTCCTACGATGAATACATGCTCCGGTTGCTCGATACGGGGCGCTATCCCCAGGCGGGCGATAGCGTATTGAAATCTTAAGTGTCATTGTGCTGAACACATGAGGTCTTGCATGACGCTTGCTTCCAGCTTCACTCTTGCAACGGTGGCAGCAACGCTTACATGTTGATCGCGAAGCACTAACCCATCCCACGGAGGGAGAAAAACGAATGTCACCAGAAGAGCGCGATTTGATCAGCGGCGTTTTCGAGCGCATGCGCTCGGTAGGCACGATCGAGAAGGATAGAGAGGCCGAGACGCTAATCAACTCGTCGGTCCGGCAAATTCCAGACTCCGCTTATATGCTCGTGCAGTCGGTGCTCGTGCAGGAGCAGGCGCTTCAACAGGCAGACCAGCGCATTCGCGACCTCGAAGATCAAGTGAGTCAAATGTCGGCTGAGCTTGAGGCGGCTCGCAAGGCTAGCTCGTCGTCGGGCGGAAGCTTTCTGGGCGGTTTATTTGGTGGGTCAAAGCCCGCGCCCGCTCCTGAGTCTGCATCGCCATGGGGTTCGAGCGTACCGTCGACCGGACGGCGTACAGCTGGTTTCGGTGGTCCGGCGCAGTCTTCCCAACCGTGGTCCAACCAACAGCCGCAGCAGCAGGGTGGCTATAATCAGGCTCCGATGCAGCAACCGCAGGCAGCGCAGGGCGGCGGCTTTATGAAGTCCGCAATGACGACGGCTGCTGGTGTCGCCGGCGGTATGCTGGTCGCCGGTGCGATCGGCAACATGATGAAAGGCGGTGGCGAAGGTGGAACGCACAACACATCCGGCGCCAGCGGGGCCGAGCCTAATTATCAGGACGCAAACAGTAACGATCAGGGCGGCACGTATTCGAACGAGCCGTCTTACCAAGATGCTTCATCGAACGATCAGGGCACTGGTGGCT
Source organism: Hyphomicrobiaceae bacterium (assembly GCA_031421555.1). GTDB lineage: Bacteria > Pseudomonadota > Alphaproteobacteria > Rhizobiales > Hyphomicrobiaceae > JAKFWF01. The sequence continues at coordinate 4,046 of JANOOW010000133.1, forward strand.
CGGAAGATGCCGCGTTCAATGACACCGACAGCGGCTGGGATGCAGGCGGCGGCGATATCGAAACGTAGTCGCGGCGACGATAACGAGATCTGGGCCAAGCGCCCGGTGTAGGTTACTTAATGAACGGTGTGCGCCTTGAATGGGGCACACCGTTTTTGTTTGATCATTTGTTGCGTTGAGCAATCTGGTAGGCGTCGAAGAAATGCTCTCCGATTTGCCACCACAGATATTGCTCGCCACGGAAAGCGACGAGTGAATCATACGTGGTCTTGAACAGTGCATCCTTGGCTGCCAGCTCCGCATATAAAGCGTTCGCGGCCTCCCATGCAGCATCCATCACCGGGATCGGAAAGGCTTTCAGAATAGTGCCGCCAGCGATTAGCCGCTTTAACGCTGGAGCGTTCACCGCGTCGTACTTCGCGAGCATCCAGTTGTTCGCGTACTCTGCGGCTTGCCGCACGATGGCCTGATAGTGCTTGGGCAGCTTCGCCCACTGATCCTGATTGATGACGAGGTGCAGCATCGCGCCACCCTCCCAGAAGCCTGGATAATAATAGTACTTTGCCACCCGCTGCAGGCCGAGCTTTTCATCATCGTAGGGGCCGACGAATTCCGCCGCATCGATCGTGCCGCGTTCGAGTGCAGGGTAGACGTCCCCGCCAGCAATTTGTTGCGGCACGACACCGAGCCGCGCGAGCACTTGTCCGCCAATGCCGCCGATGCGGAACTTCAACCCCTTGAGATCCTCGACCGTGTTGATCTCGCGGCGAAACCAGCCGCCCATCTGGCAGCCGGAGTTGCCCATCGGCATGCCGACCACGTTGAAGCGGGCAAGTGCCTGATTGACCAGTTCGCCGCCGCCGCCGAAGGTCCACCATGCATTCTGTAGACGCGCATTGATGCCAAACGGCAGGCCGGTGCCAATCGCCAGTGTCGGGTCTTTGCCGTAGTAGAAATAGGTCGGCGTCTGCGCGCACTCGACCGCGCCGGTCTGCACCGCGTCGAGCGCCTGCAGCGGCGGAATCAATTCGCCACCGGCAAAGGTTTGGATCTGGAACCGTCCGTCGGTCGCGTCGCTGATTGCCTTGGCGAATGTGACGGCGGTACCGAAGATGGTATCGAGCGACTTCGGAAAGCTGGACGTCAGCCGCCAGTTAATCTGCGGCATCGACTGCGCAAGTGCCGGCATCGCGATTGCGCTCATGCCGAGGCTTGCAACCGCGCTGCCCTTCAGCACATCTCGACGTTTCATCGCAAACTCCGATCATTGCTCTTTCCCCCGTCAATTCGGGAGAGGGCAGAAGGGAGAGGATAAGAAAACGAGCCCCGCCCCTCAGATCATATCCTCGAACGGGATGATGGTCGACTTCACGGTCTTCATCGCCATGGCATCGGCGACGGCGCGCTTCACACCGTCCTCCGAGAACGGATATAGCGTCTGCATCTTGCGCCACGGATATTTGTCGCGCGCCTTGTAGAGCATTTCGACACCGAGCGCCAAATCGTTGGCGGTGAAGGCCCACGAACCGAGTACGTTCAAATCCTTGGTGCAGATGCGATGCCAGGACGTCATGATCGAGCCGGCGTCGGTGAACTGCCCCATCTCGACGTAGGTGCCCCCGTCGCGCAGGAACTCGATTCCCTCCGGCCCGGCGGTCGGATGGCCGGAGCAATCCATGACGAGGTCTGCGCCATAGCCGCCGACGATGTCGCGCACGGCCTTGATGCGCTCCTCGGCCGTCTTGTACACCTCGATGTCGACGGTGGCTTCGGCGCCAAAATCGCGCGCGAGTGCGAGCCGTGGTGTTTCCGGCGCACCGACGGCGATGACGCGTCCGGCACCCATTTCCTGCGCCGCAGCAATGGCGAGGATACCAATCGGACCGGTGCCCTGGATGACGACCGTGTCGTTCCACTTGAAGCCGCCGGCCTTGATCGCACGATTGAAACCGCGGATGCATGAGGTCAACGGTTCCGAGAGCGAGCCCAACAGCAAGCTCATATCGTCGGGCAGCTTGTAGATCTTGGTGCCGGGAAGTTCCTCGTAGTCGACGTAGACGTATTCTGCCCAGCCCCCCCAAAGGTGCGGCGGTTTATCGAAGCCCAGGTAACGGCCGTAGTAGACCGGTGTCAGGCACTTGTTGGATTGTTCCGGATAGCGCTTGCACCAATCGCAAAACCCGCACGGCATCAACGGCGGCAGCATCAGCTTCGAGCCGATGGTGATCGGCTTGCCCATGTGGTCGGTCTTGAGCTCGGAGCCGAGTTCGACGATGACGCCGGCCAGTTCGTGGCCGAGCGTGAATGGCCACGGCAAAGGTTTCGGCCAGTGACCTTTGAGAATGTGCTGATCGGTGCCACAGACGCCGCACGCGCCGATTTTGATCAGCGCAGCCTTCGGGCCGATCTTGGGCCACGGCACCTCGCGAATCACCGGCTGCGCCCCGGGCCCATCGTAGGTGGCGACCCGGATCATCGGTTTCGACGCAGAAGATTTTGTAGCCTTGATGGCAGTAGCGGCTTTGGTCGTTGGCATCGGCATTCCTCCGGTATTGATTTTTGCCGCACACTATCAGCGACGGGCCATCCAGACACAGATGCACTGCCGCATGGGCGCTATGCCGAACGAGCGCCGGCTACCTGGCTCATCTGCTGGCGCGCACCGATTTGCGCCGCCCGTCGATGGTCGGCTTCGGCTTTGTCACGCTGTCCGATCCGGCCGTAAGCGACCGCGCGGTCCTGATACACTGCAACGAGCAACTGGTCCTTGCGGATTGCGGCGGTAAAATCCTTGATGGCGGCTTCGAAGGCGCCGGACCTCAGATGGGCAGTGCCACGCGCATGATACGCGAGCGCCGACCCGCTGATCTTAATGGCGCGCGAATAATCATCGAACGCTTGCTTCAGCATGGACTTGGCTTCGAATGCAGCGCCGCGCCCGAGAAGTGGCCCGTCATCCTTCGCAATAAGGGCGATGGCTTTCGAGAAGTCTATGATTGCGCGGTCGTAATCGCCATTGCTGTGGTGCGTACGCCCGCGGCGGCAAAGGATGCCTGCAAGTTTGGGGTCGATCGCCAGCGCCTGATTGTAGTCGGCAATTGCCGCATCGAACCGGCCGGCCTGTTCGTGCGCCACACCGGCTTGCGCGAACGGCAACGCTTCCTTGGCCTTGGCATCCTTATTTCTGCTGAGCACCATGAAGATCACGATGCCGGCGATCACGATCCATAGCAGGTAGCCGAAAATGTAATCGAACATGGGTTTCATCCTCGATCCAGCGCCGCGACAGCGAACGGAGCGTCTAGCTTGGCCGGGCGGGCACCATCAAAATTGCTTCGCCGGTAAGAACCTCACGGCCGTCAACGAAGCATTGGCAATCGAAACGCGCGCGCCGCTTGGCCGGGAAAAGCTCTGCCAACGTGACTTTCGTCAGCACCTTATCGCCGATACGGACCGGGCCTTTGAAATTGAGTGTCTGAGAAATATAAACTGCGCCGGGGCCGGGCAATTCCATCGCGAAGGCCGCCGAAATGTAGCTCGCCGTCAGCATCCCGTGAGCAATGCAGCCGCCAAACATCGTCTTCGCGGCGAACGCTGGATCGAGATGCATCGGGTTCTTGTCGCCGCTGACGTCGGCAAACGAAGAGATATCAGCCTGACTGACGACGCGCTGGACCGTCGCATCCATGCCCACCTCGAGATCCTCGAAGGCGTAGCTCTTGCGCATCATTATGGTCATGCGAATTCCGATCTTTCAGCGGCCCCGTCCCCAGGTGAAGCCTACCGGGCGTATTGCGGTGCAGCAAGAGGGCGGAAAGCGCACCGGCTTATTGTCTGCGTGCAAACGGGTCGAGAACGACCGTGGGTAGCGTGCGTTTCAATATGTTCGCTAGATACGTCGGCGTCGTCACAAAATAGCGCGGCTTCGGACGCGGCGACTCCAACGCTCTGATTAGCTGCCGCACGACCGCTTCCGGTTCGAGCTTGAACGTCGTCTTACCGCCGGTCTCCATCGACGCCAAGCGGCGCTTGTAGTTGTCGCGATGCGGAGAGTTTTCGATGTCTACCTTGGCGCGAAACATGGCCAAGGCAGTCGGCAGAAACTGTGTGCGAATAGGCCCTGGCTCGATCAGCGAAACATGAATGCCGGTGCCGTGCAGCTCCATGCGCATCGCGTCCGTCAGTCCTTCCAGCGCGAACTTCGACGCGCAGTACGCGCCGCGATAAGGTGCCGACATCAAGCCGAGCACGGATGAGCACTGCACGACGCGGCCGGCACCGTTCGCGCGCATCGACGGGATTAGCCGCCGGGTCAGATCGTGCAGGCCGATGACATTGACCTCGAACTGCTGACGCAGGACATCTGCCGTCAGATCTTCGACGGCACCTATTTGTCCGTAGGCTGCGTTGGAAAACAGTGCCCCAAGTTTGCCGCCGGTCATGTCCAGCGCTCGCTCCGCGCAGGCTGCGATCGATGCCGGATCAGCCATTTCCAAGGTCAAGACTTCTAGCCCCATGGCCGACAAGCGAGCGATATCGGCTGGCTTGCGCGCGGTTGCCAACACGCGCCAGCCGCGCTGCTTGAGATCGCGCGCGGCAGCAAAACCAATGCCGGTCGAGCAGCCGGTGATGAGAATCGAACGATCAGGTGTTTTCATGGGCCAAGCGCATAGCCGCCTCGTAGCAATCGTGGAAGGGGGATCAACCAGCCGTGGTTTGCGCGCGCCACGCCGCATCGCGCGCCGATGGCCGCCGATGCAACCGCTGGTCGATCAGGACGCGCGCCTTCTCCGGTTCGCTGGCGCGCAAATATGCGACGATCAACGTGTCCTCGATCAGCTCGCGTTGGGCATGGCTGCCACCGATGCGAACCGTATCGGCCTGGGCTGATTCGAGCGCTGCGATTGCCGTTTTATAGTTGCCGCCGGCGAAGGCCTGCATCCCGCGTGACAAGTTCACGACCACTGCACCGGCCGGCAAGCGGCCTTCGGCCTGCAGCGCACGCAGTTGAGCCAGCCGGGCATTGGCCGCATTGGTATTCTGCGTACCTGCCGCAATCAGCGCGTGATGTACGTCGGCGAACGCGAGGCCGGCGTTGGGGAACATCTGTGCAGCGTAAGCCGAAGTCTCGCTCCATCGCGGGCCGATTGCATCGGTTGAGGAAAGACTGGCGCGCCAGAGCAACGAGGCTGAATCGGTAAACGCGTTGAGGGGTGCCGCGTGCGATACCGAGGGCCTGATCCGCTCCTCATAAAGTTTCATTGCGGTATCGACGTCGCCGTGCTCGAGAGCGATGAGCGACAGATGCCAGCACAAGTGACCATTCAAGATGCCGGTGCGGCCGTAGCCCGGCAACCAGGCTTCGAGGAAGGTTTGGCAGGCTTGCGCCTCCCCTTGCTCGAACATTGCGTGTGACAGCGCATGCGCCGCGTTCGCGTTCTGATGGCGCAGTTCGAGAGCGCGTTCAGTGAGCGCACGGCCAGCACCGGCATTGCCGGCCTCGGTATGAGACCAGCCGAGATAAGTCAAAAACCACCAGTCCTGACCATAGTGACGTGCATGCCGTTCGCAGATCGCAACGCGAGCGGCATCGTGATCGGCGCGTCCGGAGAACGCATAGAGGCCAAATGCGCCGAGCAGCAGGGACAGCACGAGTGCATCGCGCGGCCATGCCTCCAGATGCTGTTCGGCAGCGAGAACGGCTGCGGTCGATTGACCTTCGATGTTCAGGGCCAGTGCGTTCACATGGCTCTGCTCGCGCGTGGTGGCGTTGCTCGCGAGGGTGCGCGCCTGCTGCGCGTATGCACGAGCAGCGGTACCTTCCGCACGCATTTGGTGGACGCGGCCTCGCGCTATTAAAGCCAGTGCAAATGATGGGTCAGCTGCTACTGCCGCATCGAGGCGTTCGCCAGCGCCGGGCCAGGCACTCAGTACGAGATCGACACCCTCCCGGTAATGTTCCGCGGCAATGCTGGATGCGGTTGAAAGCTGCAGGCCGTATCGATCGGTGAGCATTGACGCCTCGGGCATTTCATTTCTGGCGGTAGCCGAGTTAAGGTCGCGGAGGCCCGTTCGGTCAAGCGGCGTCGAGATGGCGCCCAAATCCTACGCCGCGAGACCAATCCCTTCGTTGACGAAACACAAGGACGTGCATCATGAAGTTGGTCAGCCCGGAAACATTTGCAGCCCAAGGCGGCGGATTGATCGAGCCGCTGTCGGGCGCGATCGTCCCGCCGATCCACATCAGCACGACCTTCGAGCGGGAACCCGACAACGCGTATCCCAAAGGGTACGTGTACGCCCGGCCGGACACGCCCACCGTGCGCATGGCCGAGGACGTGCTCAACCGGCTGGAAGGTGGCGCATCGACCTTGCTTCTGGGATCGGGGATGGCAGCAGCAACCGCGCTTTTCCTGGCGCTCGAGCGGCCCGCCCACATTGTCGCGCCAAGCGTCATGTATTGGGGCTTGCGGCGTTGGCTGATCGAATTCGCTCCGGCCCTGGGTCTCACGGCGACGTTTGTCGACAACAGCGATCTCGATGCATTGAAAGCTGCGGTGATCCCCGGCAAGACGCGGTGTGTGTGGCTCGAGACGCCGTCGAACCCGACCTGGGCGATCACCGATATATCCGCTGCCTGCAAAATCGCGCACGCAGCAGGCGCGGTAGTGGCGGTCGACTCGACGGTGTCGTCGCCGGTGATCACCCGGCCGATCGAGCACGGCGCCGACGTGGTGATGCACGCGGCAACCAAGTACCTGAACGGACATTCCGATGTGATCGCCGGTTCTCTGACTTTCAAGACAAAGGACGCGCTGTTCGAACGTACCGCTGCCGTGCGTCGCGATGTGGGTGCGGTGCTCGGACCATTCGAGGCCTTTCTGCTGATGCGCGGCATGCGCACGCTGCATTTGCGGGTGCGGCATCAGTCGAACGCCGCGCTGGAAATCGCCCGGCACTTCGCCAAGCACGCGCGTGTGGGCAGCGTGCTTTATCCGGGTCTCAGCGGCCATCCGGGGCACGACATCGCTAAGCGCCAGATGTCGGGCGGGTTCGGCGGCATGCTGTCGATCCGCGTCAACGGAGGTGTCGAAGCTGCGATTCGCACCGCAGCCAACGTCCAGGTGTGGAAACGGGCGACATCTCTGGGCGGCGTCGAAAGCTTGATCGAACACCGCGCCTCGATCGAGGGGCCGGCAAGCCCCTGTCCGCCGGATCTTCTACGACTGTCTGTTGGTGTCGAGAGCGTCGGCGATCTGATCGCGGATCTGGAGCGGGCGCTGGTCGCCAATGGGTAGAGAGGTGCGGCCGGTCGCGCATATCGCGTGCGCGTCCGGCGCTCTGGCTTTGTCTTGGCTGTGTGACTAAAGCCCAAACTGCGAACAGTTACCTAAAGCAAACGAATCCCGATTGATCTCACTCGTCCTTCTGAAGTTGACCGTCACACCGTTGCTCGTCGCGGGGATGAGCCTGACGGCGCGCCGGTTCGGCCCGGCATTCGGTGGACTGATCATGGGTTTGCCCTGGATGACGGGTCCGGTATTGTTCTTCCTCGGCCTTGAGCGTGGTGATGCTTATCTCTCCGAGACCGCGCGCGGTGCACTGCTCGCCATCCCGCCGATCGCAGCCTATGCCGTCATGTACGCGATGGTCTCACGCTGGCGGGGCTGGGCGGTCAGTCTGGTATCGGCAGCGCTGACATTCGCTGCATCTGGGGCTGCCATGAGCGAAGTACCCGGCACGGCGCACGAAGCCGCATTGATAGCGATCGCTGCACTCCTCGCCGCCTTCTGGTCGATCGGCAAGCCTGCGGCTTTCAAGGGCAAACTAACGATGCCCTGGTGGGACATTCCAGCGCGCATGCTGGCGACCGCCGTGCTGGTCGGGTTCATCACGGTCTCGGCCGACCACCTAGGGCCGACGCGATCTGGTATTGCATCGAGTTACCCCGTGATCTTGACCGTCGTCGTAACGTTCACGCACGAGCGCTGGGGGCGCGATGCTGCGACGGCCATGCTACGCGGCGTCGTGCTGTCATTGATCGGGTTCGTCGCGTTCTTCTGGGTCGTCTCGACGTTCGTCGTTCGATTCGGATTGGTCGAGACATACGTGCTTGCCGCGGTGACCGGGTTGAGCTTCAGCACGCTTCTGCTCGGGGTGAACGGCTGGCGCGCGCGTCGTGCTCGCCTTGCCCAGCGGCCGGTTCAGTAGAAGAGCTTGCCACCAAGACCGCCGATCGCGCCGAACACGATGCCAGCGGCCAGCGCTAGGCAGACAAGCGCCCTGAGAATTGGGCGGCGCACGATCACCGCCTCGGCTTGATCTTCGTAGTCTGCGGCAGGCTTTACTCCGGTGACCATCGCCTTCACCAACGGATCCCGCTTCCAAACCGCATAGAAGATGTTCGCCGTGATGTGGGCGGCGATGAGAGGCCAGATCAGATAGTTCAGTAACCTGACGTGAAAATAATTCACCCGCTTCTGATTGGCTTCCGAAAGCAGCTTGTACAGCGGGCCCCAGGTCACGTCGTTGTGCTCGACCGTCATCAGTCCGAGCGTTGCCTGCAGGGCCACCGCACAGAGGAGAGCCACGATCATGTACGATCCGAGCGGATTGTGCCCGAGGAATGGCCTTTCGCGTCCGTGCCATGTGTCGAGGGCGTAGCGCGCGGTGGTCCAAGGCCAGCGCAGGAAAGCCGACCAACGCGACGTCGACGATCCGGCGAAGCCCCACAACACCCGCCAAACCAGCAGAATGAGGATGGCGTAGCCGTTGTAGCGGTGCCATCTCATCGTGTTGTCGGCAAACGTCTCAGCGAACTGAAAACTTGCCCACGCATTGATCAGGAGAAGTACGAGCGACCAATGAAAAACGCGCGTGGGGACATCCCACGCGCGCACATTGTTTTTCGCAATAGGCGAACGATCGGCTGTGAACTTAGGCATTCGGCAGCGGTCGCTCAGCTCAGGTCTTCGGCGGCTGGCGGAACTTCTTGTGGCAAGTGCCGCAATTGGCGCCGACCTTGGGCCACTCGGTCTTGAAAGAAGCCTCGTCTTTGATGGCGACGGCGGCCGCCTTCGCATCTGCTTCGAGCTTGGCATAGATGGCGTTGAACTCCGCCTCGTTCTCCCAGATGGCTGGCAATGCCTTCGTTTCACCGCCAGTCTTGCTGTCATCTGGGAAGAGCGCAGGAAGCTTGGGCGCACCATCTGCAATTGTTTTCAACGACGCTTGTACCTTCGCAAGATCGAAGGGAATTTCGCCCTTCATCATCTGTCCAGGCTCTTTGAAGGCACCACCGAACGACTTCAGAATTTCCTTGCGCTGGCCGATGGCGGCACTTTGTGCGTAGACAGCAGTCGCACCAACAGCGATGGCGGCGATAACGGAAAGAACGCGCATCATTAACGGATCTCCTTGATGACGGTTGCAAAGATGGTGAAGATGTTCGGCAGGGTTCAATCGAGAGCAAAAGGTTGCATCGCGGCCGGATCAAGTCAATCAGCAGACAACATAAGCAGGACACGCAATCGTGCGGAACGCCGTAGCGGCTTCGATTTTATTGAGCGGTCTGTGCGGCGTGAACAGTCTGTCTAGATTCGCACGTTCAAGCGGCAGACGTGTGTACGCATGATCCCGAGGCCCTGCCGTCTCTGCCGCGGCTACCGTTTGGCATTCGTTGCGGTAGCGCTTGCTCTCCTGCTCCTGTGAGGGCTGGCTCAGCACGCATAAAAAAACACCTGCGAAACCGAATGGCATCGCAGGTGTCGATTGCACGTCCGAGTTCGATTAGCGCGAGTAGAACTCGACGACCAGGTTCGGTTCCATCTGCACTGGGAACGGCACGTCGGACAGAGCCGGGATGCGAAGCACTTTGGCCGTCATCTTGCTGTGGTCGACTTCGAGGTAATCCGGTGTGTCGCGCTCCGAGCTTTTGATCGCTTCAAGGACGATCGTCAGTTGGCGCGACGGTTCCTTCACTTCGATCACATCGCCGACCTTGCAACGGAAGCTGCAGATGTCGACCTTGCGGCCGTTCACGCTGACATGGCCGTGGCTCACGAATTGGCGCGATGCGAACACGGTCGGCACGAACTTGGAGCGGTAGACGACCGCGTCAAGACGGCGCTCGAGCAAGCCGATCAGCTGTTCGGATGTCGAGCCGCGCAGGCGGGATGCCTCTTCGTAAATCTTGCGGAACTGGCGCTCGGTAATGTTGCCGTAGTAGCCCTTCAGTTTCTGCTTCGCGCGGAGCTGCTGACCGAAGTCCGACAGCTTGTTGACGCGGCGTTCGCCGTGCTGGCCGGGACGGCTCTCGCGCTTATTGAGCGGGCTCTTCGGGCGGCCCCAGATATTCTCGCCGAGGCGGCGATCGATCTTATGCTTCGCAGTGACGCGTTTCGTCATATCTAGCACTCCAAGTTTGAGCGTAGGAATATCGCCTACGTTCCAATTTCAGGTTGGAGCGCCCCTTCCTCTGCCTCCAGTGGAGGCCGACAGACAGTCCGGACAGGTCCCGGCCATCACAGGCGCGCAAACAAAACGCGGGCCGTAAAGCCCGCGCTTGTTTGATCTAATACTGAGCCGGCTAGGCTGCGTCAACACTTAACGGCTCAAACATACTGTAAGCCGGTCAAGGCTTCTTCGGTGGGGTAGCTGCAGCAGGCGTCGCTGCGGCGGGTGCCCCTGCAACCGGGGGAGCCGAAGCGGTCGCCGGTGGAGCGCTGTCGAGCGAAACCGCTGGACCCGTCTTCAGGTAGGCGGTGATCAACTCGCTCACCTTCTTGCGCTGCTCGTCGGTGCACGATTTGGCATCGGCGGCGCGCGTATCCTCGACGACGGGCCGCTTGTCACCGCCCTCGCCCTCGACAATTTCCTTGATCTTGCCGGTCAGCAGCATGACGGTCGTAAGGTGCAGTTGATTGATGTAGATCATCTGCTGCTCGGACCACTTCTTCTTCTCGCTCTCCCTCTTCATCAGCGAGCGATAGTTGAGCACCTGCAGCTCGCCCAAATCGCAGAGCTGAGCGTGCGCTGTCAAGCGGCCGGCACGAATGATCTCGCGAGCGATGTCGACGGCGACCTCGACCTTCTCACGCTCTTTCTTGTCGATCTCGACCACCTTGCCGTCTGGCTTGGTGAACTTGGCCGGCGTCATCGACCAAGCGTAGTTCATGAACGCCTTGACGGTATTCTCGCTGATGTCTTGAGCGGCAGCCGAGGCTGCCAGCCCAGCTAGCAGTGCGCTGGCCAAACCTCCGCGCACCAAGTTTTTTCGCATGAATGTACCCATCGGCATCTCGTTCCTGCCCCCGCCTTTTCAATGATGGTTCGCGCGTCGCCTGCTGTCAAAATCTTTCCAGGCCGCGTCTGAAGTTTGCTCGGCCTCACATGCGGCCGTTCGATCTCGCGCTCGATGCACGGGTCGTCTCCAAAGTAGGCGTAATAATGGCAGGTTACTCAGTCGGTTTACGAGCCGGTCCTTTGCCCTTCGCCAGCGTGGCGACAATGCCACGCAAGGTGCGAACTTCCTGCTCCGTCGCATCCATCCGGCTAAACATGCTGTGGATATTGCGCATCACCGCTTGACGCTTGTGGCCAGCATTGAAGAAGCCCAGCCGTTCGAGTTCGCCCTTCAGTTGATCGACGAAGCCGAGCAGCTCCTCCTTTGTCGCGGGCTCCGAGCCGCGCAGCCGCAGTCCTGTCTCGAGCGGCTGTTCGAAGTTGGTCACCCTTCCCAGCGTGCCGCGTTGCGTGGCCTTCATCCACTCGTAGCCGAACAGCAAGGCTGCCTGCGCTAGGTTGAGCGAGGCGAACCGCGGATTGACTGGCGCCATGACCACGGCGTCGGCTACCGCGATCTCGTCGGACTCGAGGCCCGTTCGCTCGGGGCCAAACATCACGCCGCAGCGTTGCCCTTCGCCGATACGGCGGGTGATCTCCGCCACCGCCTGCTCTGGTGTCAGCACCGGCTTTGTGAGGTCGCGCTGGCGGGCCGTGGTTGCAACGACGTAGTGCAGGTCGCCCATCGAGCCGGCAAGCGTCTCCGAAGCTTTGGCGGCGTCGATGATGAAGTCGGCGCCGGACGCTGCGATCAGCGCTTTTTCATTCGGCCAGCCATCGCGCGGAGCCACCAGCCGCAGATCTTCGAGGCCGAAGTTCGCCATCGCGCGGGCCACCATGCCGATGTTGTCGGCCAACTGCGGGCGCACGAGGATCATCGCTGGCGCCGGTCCCGAACCGAGGTTGCCGGCCATTTTTTTTGGGCGCGGCTCCAACTCCTGCTTCTGCCGCCGGATGACGCGCCGGGCGAGATAAAAGATCGCTTCGCCGCGCCAAGTGCGCACGAGATCGTCAAGGGTGGACGGCGCGAATGGCGCAGCTCCTGTCCCGGGTCCTCGCATTTCCAAGCCGGAACCGTCGAAGCGCGCGACGGCATACTGCCTGAGATAATCGTCGATCGAGTTCAGGCCGTCCTGCTCGGTGCGCAAGCGGCAACCGCGGCAATAGATAGCTGCCTCATCGCAGTTGCGTTTCGCGCAATACTGGATGGCGGTGTCGACCGCCTCTGACGAGAGTTGCGGTGTCGTTAGCGCGCGTGCGGCCTCGATGCCCTCTGCGTAGGCGCGCGTGACTGCCGAGCCGACGGTGATGTGCGTGCCGGCGATCGTCGGTTCGCCGCCGTTGATGGCAGAGTTGTTGACGATCTGCGCGGGCACCACGATCTCGCTCACACGAACTCCATGATGATCGCGTCGACCGCCAAGCTCTCACCGGCTTTGGCCCGCACCACCTTCACACGGCCATCGCGTTCGGCCTTGAGGATGTTTTCCATCTTCATTGCTTCGACCACGGCGAGGTTGTCGCCAAGCTTAATCTCCTGGCCGTCCGACACGTGGATCGCCTTCACGAGCCCCGGCATCGGGCACAGCAAAAACCGGCTCATGTCGGCTGCGACCTTCGCCGGCATCAGGGCCGCCATGGCAGCTTCGCGCTCGGTAAAGACGTGCGCCGAGACTTGAATGCCACGATAGCTCAAATCGTAACCGTTGAGGATCGGACGTACTTGAACAGCCGCCGTTTGGCCATCGATTGCACCTGTCCACACCGGTTCGCCTGGCCACCAGGCGGAGACGATTTCCAGCGTCCGGATGACTTTACCTGCCTTGTCCGAGAACGAAACGTAGGTCGGATAGCCGTTGCCACCGGTTACTTCGAGATGCTGTGCCGACGTGCCCAGATGGACCACGCGCCGGGACGCGAAGCGGACGTTGGTGCCGCCCATCTGGCCGGTGATGTCGCGCCGGCGATTGTTATGAAGATGATCGATCGATGCGGCGACGCCTGCCAGCAATTCCAGTTCGGCACCGGCCGCGATCCGGGCCTTGAAGCCGCCGGGGAACTCTTCGGCGATGAACCCCGTGGAAATGTTGCCGGCGCGCCAGCGCGGATGCTGCATCAAGGCCGTGAGGAACGGAATGTTATGCTGAATGCCCTCGATGCAGAACGCGTCGAGCGCGTCAGCCTGGGCCTCGATTGCAGCGGCGCGGGTTGGCGCATGGGTAACGAGCTTGGCGATCATCGGATCATAGAACATCGAAATTTCGCCGCCCTCCGCCACGCCGGTGTCGTTGCGCACGGTAATGCCGTTATTTGTGCCTTCGCGCGGCGGGCGGTATTTCACCAGGCGCCCGATCGACGGCAGGAAGCCCCGGTAAGGATCCTCAGCGTAGATACGGCTCTCGACCGCCCAGCCGTTCAACTTTACGTCGGATTGCTTGATCGTGAGTTTCTCGCCAGCCGCCACCAGGATCATCTGCTCGACGAGGTCGATGCCGGTGATCAGTTCGGTGACCGGATGCTCGACTTGAAGGCGCGTATTCATCTCCAGGAAGAAGAACGAACGATCCTGTCCGGCCACGAACTCCACCGTGCCGGCACTGTCGTAGCCGACCGCCTTGGCAAGTGCTACCGCCTGCTCACCCATTTTGCGGCGGGTCGCTTCGTCGAGCAGCGGTGACGGGGCCTCCTCGATAACCTTCTGGTTGCGGCGCTGGATCGAGCACTCGCGCTCGCCGAGATAGATGACGTTGCCGTGCTTGTCGCCCAGTACCTGGATTTCGATGTGGCGCGGATTGACGATGAACTTCTCGATGAAGACGCGGTCGTCGCCGAACGATGACTTTGCTTCGCTGCGCGAGGAGTTGAACCCTTCGGCCACTTCGGATCGCGAGTGGGCGATGCGCATGCCCTTGCCGCCACCGCCAGCCGACGCCTTGATCATCACCGGATAGCCGATCTCGTCGGCGATCTTGGTAGCTTGCGCGACGTCGGCAATCTCGCCCAGATAGCCCGGCACGGTCGAGACCTTCGCTTTCGCGGCGGCCTTCTTGCTTTCGATCTTATCACCCATGGCAGCGATCGCGCCCGGGTTGGGGCCGATGAAGACGATGCCGGCCTTGGCTAGTGCCACTGCGAATGCTTCGCGCTCCGACAGGAAGCCATAGCCGGGATGCACCGCCCCGGCGCCAGTCTTTTTGGCAGCGTCGATGATTTTCTCAATGACGAGATAGGATTCGGACGCCGCCGCCGGGCCGATGTGGACGGCCTCGTCCGCCATCTCGACGTGCATGGCCTCGCGATCGGCATCGGAATAGACGGCGACCGTCTTGATCCCCATCAGCTTGGCCGTCTTGATTATGCGGCAGGCGATCTCGCCTCGGTTGGCGATCAGAATTTTCTTAAACATCGAAAATTTCCCTGGCGGAGCAATTCGTGGTGAAAAGCTGTCGTATCCGACAAGCCACCAGGGTTCTAGTCCAAGCCGCGCAAAATCGTGTAATCGCTACCAGTCGAGCGGGTGCGGCCGGTAAACCGCCTGCTGACGAAAGAGCCGCCGCATTTTTTTTGCTGAAAAGCGAGTTAACGTCGACGGCTCCGCTGGATCCGCTATCGCCCGCTTCTCGAGGAGTAATCAATCGCAAAATCATGCCGCCCGCGTCGCCTCGTCCACCACTGCCTGCAGAATCGGATGTATGCAGGGGCTTTCGCGCTTAAGGAATGTAAGCAGCAGCAGTTCGTTGCTCGTGGTCTTGCCATCTTGCTTGATGCGGCCGGCGAGCCAGGGCGCTTCCGGCTCCGAAACTTCTGCGTTCGTGATGATCTCGACGCGTTGCCGCTCCAGCCGGGCGAGCGCACGCTCCTCTGCGGTCTGGCTGTTATAGGACGAGAAGGCGTTGCTGAAGATGTTGCCGGCCGAGAGGTCGCCGCGCGATGCCAACCATTGTTCCTGGCGCAAAGCTTCGGCTCGCGACGGGACAGCATACCCGGATGCGGCCATCACGACACTTGCGATGGCTTTGACGAACAAATCCTGCCACTCTGGCGCTTGTATGCCCTCAGCGGTTGCGTCCTCGATATCGAACAAAACTTCAGCTTCAGCGCGCGTGATCGCCACGTTGCCGTCACCACCGAATGCATATAGCGCCCGGCGGACCAGACCAACCTCATCAACAGAGATCTGGCCCTTGCCGAGACGTTTGCCGGCACGAAGCGGCCCCTCGCCATCGATTACGGCGTGCTTGACCTGCTCGAGTGTGAACTTCGCCAGGCTTTCCGGCGACCAGCGTGCCTTGTCGAGGATTGCGACGAGCAGCTCGATCTCCGTTGCGCTGCCGACCTTGCCGTCCTTGCCGATCCGATCCATCAGCCAAGCGGCGTTGGCAGCGGTCACGTAACCGCCCGGCGGCATCTCGTTGACGACGTAGTCGGTGGCCGCTTCGACGAAAAACGGCGCCCAGGCCACATCCTGCAGGTGCGTCGAATCATTGATCCGGAACAGCTTCTCGATGTCTGCCGCTTCGATGCCTGGTTTGCCGTAGATCATGCGCCGTAGACCGAGTATATCCGCATACTTGACTGTGCCACGGATGCAGATTTCATCGACCGACAGGGTGGCAGTGTGACTCATGGCGCGCTCTATCTCTGAAAGAAAATCGGAGCTTTAGCGTACCCGTTGGGCCTTAACCGCCTCCTAACGCCTGCCCCAAACACGAACGCTGTGGCCTTTGCGCATCATCCGGGTGCGACGCTTCAGTTAACCGGGCTTGTGAGGCGGAAACATATATCGTTATGTCTTGGCGGGCGGGGCAAACAGGTCGATTGGTTCGAGTGTGACGGCACTATCCGGCGATAACGACTTCGTGCGTGCTCAGTCCAGCCGCTGCGTCAACGTCGTGTGCATGAAATGGGGCACGCGCTACGGTTCGCACTGGGTCAACCGTCTCTTCGGCATGGTTCAGCGAAATACCAGCTGGAACATCCGTTTCGTGTGCCTGACAGATGATCGAGCCGGCATCAGACCGGAGGTGGAGGTGAAGCCGCTGCCGGAAGTCCGGTTCGATCCGAGCCTCGGCCGGTACTGGCCTAAACTCGGATTGATGCAAGCGAATTTGGGAGGGCCCGAAAAGCCGCTGACGGGCATGACACTCTTTCTCGATCTTGACCTCGTTATCGTCGGCAATCTTGATCCATTCTTCACGATGCCCGGACGGTTTTTGATCATCAAGGAGTGGAAAGATCCGCATTTGGGCTTTGGCAACTCCTCCGTCGTGCGCTGGAATATTGGCCGCGAGGCGGGCATTCTGGAGCGCTTCTACGCGACACCGCCGGATGTAATACGCACGGTCTACGCCTCGAAGGAGCAAAACTTCCTGACCAAGGCTGCCGACGAGGTGACGTTCTGGCCGGCGGACTGGTGCGTGCCGTTCTCGCACGCCAGTCTCCCGCGTAATCGCATTTTGCGGTTCTTCGCTACGCCGCGTTTGCCTGAGGGCGGTAAAATCCTGGTGTTCTTCGGGTCGATCACGCCGGAAAGTGCGATGCGCGGGGAGCACGAAATAAACAAACGGGTCGGTCAGGGGTGGCGTCTGAACCTGACACAGAGACGGTTCAAGCCGGCTCATTGGATCGCCAGGTACTGGCGCGAATAGGGATGAGCCCGGTGGATCAAATCGTGCACAAGGAGATGGCCGGGGAGTATGTCTGGCTGGAGGGCGGGCAGCGCTATGCCGTGTGCGCGTTCTATACGCCGAACTATCTGGATCAGATCCAGACGCTGAAAGCCTCGCTCCAAGCGCTCGGCATCAACCATTACTTCAAGCGCTACGAACCGCGCGGCGGCTGGGAGGCCAACACCCGCATCAAGGCTCACTTTATTGCTCATGCCTTGCAGCGGTTGCCCAAGCACGATGTGGCCTATCTCGATGCCGATGCGGTGGTCCGCCAGCCGCTGACACTGTTCGAGGCCGCTTCGGCCGATGTCACAATGCTGTTCGATCACCGCCGTCGCGGCACTGTCAACACGCTGCGGATTGCTGCGGGCACTCTGCTGGTGCGGAACACGCCCGGCGGCCGGAAGTTCGCGGCGCGCTGGGCTGATGAAGCAGGCAAGGCGGGCGCTCTCGATCTCGACGAGGATCTGATCTACCGGATGTTTCCGACACTCGATGATGTGACGTTCGCGGTGCTACCGGGGCGCTATTCGAAAATCTTCGATGCGCCCGGGGTAGATCCGGTCGTCGAGCATTTCCAGGCGAGCCGCGGCCAATTCAAGTGGCGCCGCTTCGCCCGGCAGGCGCGGCAAGTTGCGACGGTAATCGGCGGGATCGCGCTGCTTGGGTTGCTGTGGTGGCTGTCGTCGCGCGTGGTTATCGGGTGGAAGTAGGAATGGGCTTGCCAACTGCCTGTCAAATACCAATGTCTTCGATATGCATCGTTTGATCATGATTGCCATCGCTGCGGCTGCACTAGCGGTCCCGTCTTTCCCTGCGCAGGCGCAATACGATCGCGACGGTAGGTACGTGCCTTCGCCCGGTGGCATACCCCGGGATCCTTATGCGCAGGTGATCCCCGGCTACTCTGGCACGCCTGGAGGCGCCATAGGCACGCCAAACCTTCCCCGCTATCTCGAGGGTCAATCGTCGTCACCGCGATCGACATTCCCAAGCCGGCGGCCCGCCAGTCCGAATGTCGTGCTGCCGGGCTCGCGTCCGCTGTCGCTTGATCAGTGCCGGGTTGGCTGGTCGAAATCGACGCGCGTGACGAAAACCGAGTTTCGCCGCCGCTGCACCCTGATGGAACGCGCCGAGGGAAGACGGCGCGGGAGTTAGGGTTGCAAAAACTACATCCGCTGATGAATGTGTCCCGAGCCGAATACCAGGATGATGACTTTGGTGGGTGGGGGTGCACTGATCGCGCACAACCTTCAATCGGCCCCGCGAGCCCACTGACTTGATGTAGCGCGACCCTCCCAACCCCGCGTTCCCGGCCAAGCGCGGCCGCGGTGGAGAGGTGGAAGTTAGATGCGGTCTCCGCGCGCGAGCCGGGATCTTTATCGCTGGCGGTTACCGCCGGTGGATGCCAGGGCAGGTTAAGATCCCGGACAAACCCGCATTCAGCTCCGCCGTTAAACGCGCCATCTGTGCGGGCTTTCCGGGAAGGCGTGGGGTGGGCGTACGGGCAAGCCGCTGGTGAACCCGCTCAGGTTTTGGCTCGTTTGAAGCCCGAAGCTTGCCGCGCCAATCACAAAGACCGTGGCCGGCTTGAACATCGCCGCGCCCCCGTTCGAATAGCCCCTCAATTCTCGTCCATCTTCAGCGCCGCAATAAACGCTTCCTGCGGGATCTCGACGGACCCGAACTGGCGCATCTTTTTCTTGCCGCGCTTTTGCTTGTCGAGCAGTTTGCGTTTGCGGGAGATGTCGCCGCCGTAGCACTTGGCGAGCACGTCCTTGCGTAGCGCCTTGATCGTCTCGCGCGCGATCACCTTGCCGCCGATGGCCGCCTGGATCGGGATCTGGAACAAGTGCGGCGGAATCAACTCTTTCAGCTTCTCGCACATCGTGCGGCCCCGGCTTTCGGCGCGCGTGCGATGCACAATCATCGATAGCGCATCGACTGGCTCGGAGTTGACCAGGATCGAGAGCTTCACAAGCTCTTCCGGCTCATAGCCGATGATCGCGTAGTCGAACGAAGCGTAGCCCTTGCTCACCGACTTCAGGCGATCGTAGAAATCGAACACCACTTCGTTGAGTGGCAGTTCATATATCACCATGGCGCGGGTGCCGACGTAGGTCAGCTCTTTCTGCCGGCCGCGACGGTCCTGGCACAGTTTCAGAACCGAACCGAGGTATTCGTCGGGCACCAAAATCGTCGCCTTGATCCAAGGCTCCTCCATACGGTCGATCTTGATCACATCGGGCATGTCCGCCGGATTGTGCATCTCGATATTCGTGCCGTCGTTCATGTGCACATGATAGATGACGCTCGGCGCGGTGGTGATCAGGTCGAGGTTGAATTCGCGCTCGAGCCGCTCGGTGATGATCTCGAGGTGGAGCAGCCCGAGGAAGCCGCAACGAAAACCAAACCCAAGGGCTGCCGAGCTTTCCGCCTCATAGGAGAAACTGGCGTCGTTGAGCCGCAACTTGCCCATCGCTTCGCGCAGATCCTCGAAGTCCGCCGCGTCGACCGGAAACAGGCCGCAGAACACCACGGGTTGCGCTGGCTTGAAGCCCGGCAACTGCACGGCGGTCAGGTTCTTCTCGTCGATAATGGTGTCGCCAACGCGGGTATCGGCGACCTGTTTGATCGAGGCCGTGAAGAAGCCCACTTCGCCGGGTCCGAGTTCGCCGAGCATTTCCTGCTTGGGGCGGAAGATGCCGACGCGCTCGATCTGGTAGTTGGCATCGGCTGCCATCAGCTTGATCTTCTGGCCCTTCTTCAGCACGCCATCCTTGATGCGCACCAGCACGACGACGCCGAGATATGTGTCGTACCAGCTGTCGATCAGCAACGCGGTGAGCGGTTTATTGCGATCGCCCGTGGGCGGCGGCAGTTTCTCGACAATGGCTTCCAGCACGGCAGCCACGTTGAGCCCGGTTTTGGCCGAGACGCCGACGGCTTCGGACGCATCGATGCCGATCACATCCTCGATCTGCTGCTTGACGCGATCGACGTCGGCTGCCGGCAGGTCGACCTTATTGAGGACCGGCAGGATTTCCAGATTGTTGTCGAGCGCTTGGTAAACATTGGCGAGCGTCTGCGCTTCCACGCCCTGGGAGGCATCGACAACCAGGATCGCACCTTCGCAAGCGGCGAGCGAACGCGACACTTCGTAGGCGAAATCGACGTGCCCCGGCGTGTCCATGAGGTTGAGCTGATAGGTCTTGCCGTCCTTATATTTGTAGTCGAGGCGTACGGTTTGCGCCTTGATCGTGATGCCGCGCTCCTTCTCGATATCCATCGAGTCGAGGATCTGCTCCTGCATGTCACGCAGCGCGACGTTGCCGCACAGTTGGATCAGCCGGTCCGATAAGGTCGACTTGCCGTGATCGATATGGGCAATGATCGAAAAATTGCGAATGAGGGATGTGTCGGTCATGGGGCGGGGTGTAGCATCGCCGGTCGTCAAGCAAAAGGCCTCGTTGCGAGGGTCGCCAAGTGACATCAGCGGTACTTAACGCCGCAGGCGCGGATCGTGCTATGCAAATTGCAATGCAGCGGGTCTACACCACGGAGGAATTACTGGCGCTTCTCGAATGGTACCGGGAGGCTGGGGTGACGCATGCCGTTGACGGCGTGGCGACCGACTGGCGCGCACGGGCCGCCGATGCACCGGGCAAGGGTTTTGAACACCCAGTATGGGAGCCGCGCCCGCTAGCCGAAGTTGTCGAGCGGTCAGCGGCAAACGTGCCGGCACAATCGCAATCGTCGCCCCCGTGGGATGTTGATCCAAACGAGCGTCCAGTTCCCGCTCGCAGCGCGTCCGCTCAGTCAACTCCACAGCCAATGCCGCGCCCCGCTCCACGGCCGGCACCGGCCATTATCCCCCGCACGTTCCCGACAGCGACGCCGGATGCCGCCGGGCTCGCCGCGCGCACACAAGCTGCAACCGCCCATTCGCTGGACGATTTGCGCAGCCTGCTCGAACGGTTCGACGGGTGCGCGCTTAAGGCGACCGCCAAGAACCTGTGCTTCTTTCGCGGCGCCGCGCGGGCGCGCCTAATGGTGATCGGCGAGGCACCCGATCGCGATGACGATACGTCGGGCAAGCCATTCACCGGTCCACCGGGTCAGCTCCTCGATCGCATGCTGGCCGCGATCGGGTACGATGAAGCGACGGCGCACATAACCAACATCGTGTACTGGCGGCCGCCTGGAAATCGTCCGCCGACGCCCGCCGAAGCGCAAATATGCCGTCCCTTCCTGGAGCGCCAGATCGAACTCGTTGCGCCGGACGTTGTCCTCCTCCTCGGCGGGGTCGCGGCCAAGCACATGCTGAATGCAGCAGAGGGCATCGTGCGGCTGCGGGGCTCGTGGCGCGATCTGACGGCGGGCACTTGCAAGGTTAAGGTGATGGCATCGCTGGGGCCTGATTTCTTGCTCAAGACGCCATCGAAAAAGAGCCAAGCCTGGCAGGACCTCTTGGCGGTCAAGCTGGTTTTGGACAAACCGGCATGATTCGAAGTTTTAGGGTTGCAAGGCGCAAGTGCCGAAGCACGAAACGCTTTTACGTTAACCGACCGGAGTAGTAACGATGCCCCGCATCGATGAAAGCCGCCCGTTCATCCCCGTGCGCATTGCCGTGCTGACGGTGTCGGACACGCGTCATGAAACCGACGACAAGTCGGGCTCGACACTGATCGCGATGCTCACGGCGGATGGCCACACGCTGGCGGATCGCGCCATTGTCAAGGACGATATCGCGCAGATCCGTGCGCGCGTGCAGGGCTGGGTCGCCGACCCCGGCGTTGACGTCGTAATCACCACCGGCGGCACCGGGTTCACCGGCCGGGATGTTACGCCGGAAGCCGTGAAGCCCCTGTTCGAAAAGGAGATCGACGGCTTTTCGACGGTGTTCCATATCATCAGCT
Organism: Hyphomicrobiaceae bacterium; assembly: GCA_031421555.1. Lineage (GTDB taxonomy): Bacteria > Pseudomonadota > Alphaproteobacteria > Rhizobiales > Hyphomicrobiaceae > JAKFWF01. The sequence goes on from JANOOW010000133.1 coordinate 25,977, forward strand.
ACGCCAAGATCGAAACGTCGACGATTCAATCCCGCGCCTGCGCAGGGCTCGCTGGGGAGACGTATATATTCTGCCTGCCCGGATCGCCCGGCGCCTGCAAGGATGGCTGGAACGGCATCCTCAAATGGCAGCTGGACAATCGCCACCGGCCCTGCAACTTCGTCGAGATCATGCCGCGGCTCGGCGAGCATCGCGGCAAATAGGATCGCCTGCACTAAACGCGGCTCGCTCAGAAAGACGACAGCATGGGCTTGATGACTTTCGCGCGGCGTTTGAACGTATTGCCTGCGCTCGCCGCATTGGCTCTGACGTTCTTGGCCAGCGTTCCCGTATCTGCCCAATCTCAGCGTACGAAACTTGTCGTGCACTCGACGCTCGAAGCGGATAATATCGCGGAGTATAAACGCGCCTTCGAAGCCGCCAATCCCGACATCGAGATCGTATGGAGCCGCGATGCGACAGGGGTGATCACCTCCCGCATCGTGGCCGAAGGCGAAAAGCAACAAGCCGACGCAATCTGGGGTTTGGCCGTCACCTCGATCGCCAAGATCAAGTCGCTCGGGCTACTCATTCCCTATGCGCCAGCAAACCTCGCGGCGCTGAAGCCCGCCTTCCGCGACAAGTCCGATCCCCCGTCTTGGATCGGCATGGAGGCGTGGGTCGCAGCCGTTTGCTTCAACACGATCGAGGCGGCCAAGTTGGGGTTGAAACAGCCAACTTCGTGGTTCGACCTGCTCGATCCAGCGTTCAAGGGGCGCATCCTGTTGTCCAATCCGGCATCGTCCGGCACGGGTTTCTTTCATGTCTCGGGGTGGATCCAGATGTTCGGTGAAACCAAGGCCTGGGAATTCATGGACCGTTTGCACGACAACATCGCCCAGTACCAGCACTCCGGCACCAAACCCTGCCGTGATGCCGCATCCGGCGAATTTGCGGTTGGCATCTCGTACGAACTTGCGGGCGCAACGCTGAAGACAAAAGGTGCGCCGATCGACGTGCTGCTGATGAAGGAAGGCGGTGGCTGGGACATGGACACCGCCGCGATCCTCAAGGGCACGACCAAGCTCGATGCAGCCAAGCGGCTGATGGATTTCGCCGCGAGCACCGAGGCCAACGAGATTTACGCCAAGTTCGTCTCGCAGGTGGCGATCGAGGGAATCGCCAAGCCGATCCAGAATTATCCGGAAGGGGTGGCGGCCTCGATGATCAAGAACGATCTCGATTGGGCCGCGGAAAATCGCGACCGCATCATCAAGGAGTGGCAACGCCGCTACGAAGGCAAGTCGGCGAAGAAGTAGCGCGGCCAGCTGCAACATTCCATCTCGCCACGAAACCGCCCTTGCGGCCCGCCGTCGTGGATGGCCACCGACAGTTGTTGTGAGCCGCTCGAATAACTGCTGTGAGCCATGGGTTTTCGCTCATCCCACAAGCTTATTAAACATTGCTCAGCGCGCGCTCCCTATGATCTGCTCTCCCTGCAAAGTTCGCGACTCATCGAACATCAAGGGGGTAGAATGACAAGCGCATCAATCGTCAGCGTGCAGGCACCCGCATCGGAGCGGGACGTCCGGCGGGTCGTCTTCGCGAGCCTGCTCGGCGCGACCATCGAGTGGTACGACTTTCTTTCTCTACGGCGTTGTTGCCGGCATCGTGTTCAACAAGCTGTTCTTTCCAGCTGGCGATCCGGTGGTCGGCACCATGCTCGCCTATGCGACGTTTGCGGTCGGCTTCCTCGCCCGTCCGCTCGGCGGTCTGATCTTCGGGCACTTCGGCGACAAAATCGGCCGCAAGAGCATGCTCGTCTTGACGCTCATGATCATGGGCGTTGCAACAGTGCTGATCGGACTACTGCCGACCTATCAGCAGATCGGTATTGCGGCTCCCCTGTGCCTTCTGTTCCTGCGCATCATGCAAGGCATTGGCCTTGGCGGCGAATGGGGCGGCGCGGTGCTTATGGCCTATGAGTACGCACCGAAACACAAGCGCGGGTTCTACGCGAGCATCCCGCAGATCGGCTTGGCGATCGGCCTGTGCCTAGCCTCCGGCCTGGTTGGCTTGATGTCGAAGTATCTGAGCGATGCGGACTTCCTGGCATGGGGCTGGCGGGTCGGCTTTATCGCGAGCTTCGTGCTGGTCATCATCGGGCTCTACATCCGGCTGACAATCCTGGAGACGCCCGAGTTCCAAAAGGTAAAAGCAGCCAACGCCGAAGTGAAGATCCCGTTCGTCGACATGATCCGCCGGTATCCAACAAACGTGATGCTTGGCATGGGCGCACGCTACATCGACGGCGTGTTCTTCAATATCTTTGCGGTGTTCTCGATCGGCTACATGGCGAACATCGTGAAGGTGCCGCGCACGGAAGCATTGTGGGCCGTCTCTTCAGCGGCGTTCGTGATGATCTTTTCGATCCCGCTGTTCGGCGCGCTGTCGGATCGCATCGGCCGGCCCAAGACGTACGCCATCGGCTCGTTCCTGCTGGCGCTGTGTGCCTATCCGGGTTTCATCGCCTTCAATACCGGCGACGTGGCGACGATCTACCTGACGCTCATCGTCACGTTCGGCATCATCTACGCCATGTGCTACGGCCCGGAAGCCGCGCTGTTTTCGGACCTGTTCGACGCCAAGGTGCGGTACACCGGCATATCGTTCGTGTACCAGTTTTCCGGCATCTTTGCCTCCGGCATCACACCCCTGATCGCCACCTACCTGTTCGAGATAGGCGATAAGAAGCCGTGGTTCATCTGCGCCTATGTTGTGTTCGCAGCGCTGGTCAGCATGGCCTGCGCAATTGCCATCGGCCGCCGCCGCATGCCGGACGCCTGAAACAAAAAAGGCAGCCCGCGAAGGCTGCCTTTCTATTTCTCGCCTGCCGCAGATTACATCTGGACGTACGTTACCTTGCCGTCAGCGCCCTTCTTCCACGTATACATCACGTAGTCGGGACGGGTGATGTCGCCCTTCTTGTCGAAGGCGAGGCCGCCAATGACTGTCGGCCACGTTTTGCCGTTCTTCATGGTCTCGGCGATCTTCTTCGGATCGAGTGACTTCGCTTCGGCAGCTGCTGCAGCGACGACTTCAAGTGCCGCATAGGTGTACAGCGTGTAGGCCTCGGGGTTGAACTTCTTGGCCTCGAACGCCTTCACGACGGCGGCAGCTTCTGGACGCTTGCGGGGGTCTGGCGGGAACGTCATCAGCGTGCCTTCGACAGCTGGGCCGCCAATCGAGGCGAACTCGTCCGACACGATGCCATCGCCGGACATTAGCGTGGCGGTCACGCCCTGGTCACGCATCTGGCGCACGATCAGGCCGGCTTCGGTATGGAGGCCACCCCAGTAGACGATCTCGGCACCGGAGGCCTTGATCTTGGAGACGAGTGCCGAGAAGTCCTTTTCGCCGGTGTTCACACCTTCATACAGGACTTCCTTGACGCCTTCTTTGTTGGCGAACTTCTGTGTCTCGTCGGCCAAGCCCTTGCCGTACGTGGTCTTGTCGTGAACGATAGCGACCTTCTTGCCCTTCAGTGTGGTCGCGATGTACTTACCTGCAACCTCGCCCTGCTGGTCGTCGCGTCCGCAGGTGCGGAACACGTTCCACAGGTTGCGCTCGGTGATCTTCGGGTTGGTGGCCGACGGTGTAACCATCAGCACGCCGTTTTCAGCGTAAACTTCTGATGCAGGAATGGTCACGCCCGAGTTGAAATGACCAAGTACGATCTTGACGCCGTCGCCAACCATCTTGTTGGCCACCGACACGCCTTGCTTGGGGTCCGACACGTCGTCGCCGAACACGAGTTCGATCTTCTGGCCGTTGATGCCACCCTTGGCATTGATGTCGGCTACGGCTTGCTCCGCGCCATTCTTGAGCTGAGCGCCGAAGGCAGCGTTTGGACCGGTAATCGGGCCAGCGACGCCGATCTTGATCTGGGCACTGGCAGTGCCAGCCAGTGCGAACATCGCCGCGACGGCGACGCTCGACAACACGCGTTTTTTCATAAACCACTCCCATGAAATTGCTTGCCCGGCATGGATACCACACGTCGAGCGTTGGCGGGCCACCCCGCCACTGCCTGACCTTCCGTCGAAATCTTGTCGAAGTCACGCCTAAAAATGCGGGGTAGGCGCAGTTGCTATAGGACTTTGTGCGGATGGATAATCTTGCTGCGCCGCAATATACTTACCTCTACAACTTGCCGTATTGAGTTCGCATTTGGGCGGCGCGTGCAATCCGGTAGCCGGCGATGGCGAGGGTCAGCAGAAACGCGAAATCGACCGCAAAATTTCGCGCCGAAACGAGAACTTCTTCGAAGAGGGCGAAGTGCAGAAAGCGCACCATCAGTGCGAGCAGCACCATGTAGAACGGCACCTGCCAGAATGGCCGCCACGTTTCGGCAATCGACTTGCCGGAAATGAATGCCGCCGAACCACCCAGGATTACGGTCAACAACAGGAAGACCCAGAGGCCATTGGGACCGGATGTGTAGAGCCAGGCAGGCATTGATGCGCTCCGTCTCGGTTCAATGGCGGCCGCCTTCGAGGTAGGCGGCGCGAATTTCGGGACGTGCCAGCAGCTCCTTCGCCGCACCGGTCATCGTAATCAAACCGTTGACCATCACGTAGCCGCGGTGGGCCAGCTTGAGCGCGTGAAAGGCGTTCTGCTCGACCAGGAAGATCGTCATTTTCTCGCGGGTGTTGAGATCGCGGATTACTTCGAAGATCTGCTTTACGATCAATGGAGCGAGGCCGAGCGACGGCTCATCGAGCATCAGAAGTTTCGGCCGGCTCATCAGCGCGCGGGCAATCGCCAGCATCTGCTGTTCACCGCCGGATAACGTACCGCCGCGCTGTTGCAGCCGCTCTTTGAGACGCGGAAAGAGCGTCGTCATGCGCTCGAGATCTTCGGCGAAATTCCGGCCGCCGTCGAGTTCGGCGCCCATCTGCAAGTTTTCGAACACCGTCATGCGCGGGAAGATGCGCCGGCCTTCCGGTGACTGCGCGATGCGCAGATGGGCGATCTCGTGCATCGGCAGATCGGTGATGTCACGGCCGGCGTAGACGATGCGGCCTTCGCGTGCGCGCGGTTTGCCGAACACAGTCATCATCATCGTCGATTTGCCGGCACCGTTGGCGCCAATCAGCGTAACGATCTCGCCTTCGTTGACCTCGATGTCGACGCCCTTGAGCGCCATGATATTGCCGTAGAAACTCTTAACCCCGCGGATCGACAGCAAGGGCGATAGCGGCATGCTCATGTCGAAATCTCCGCTTCGACTTTTGCCACTTCATCGTCCTCGACGCCGAGATAGGCTGCGATCACTCTTGGATCGTTGCGCACAAAATCCGGGGTGCCGT
>JANOOW010000134.1:0-9566 GCA_031421555.1 Hyphomicrobiaceae bacterium
CACCACGCACACGCCCGTTCCGGCCGGGCACGACAAGTTCCCGCTTGACCACGCGGCCCGCATTCTCGGCCGCTCGGACCTATTCACCATGCGCGAGGTCTTCTGCTGCGCGGGCGAGTTGAACATGACTTCGGGGCCGACGGTCCTGCCGATGGCCTTGAAGGTCGACATCACGTTGGCCAGTTGGGTGACACCGCCGTGGTTGATCAGGCCAGCGAGCGCATCGGCGAAGGCATCCGTTTCCGCTGGTCGCCGCTGGCGGATCACCGGACGCTCACCGAAGTCCTGCAGATAGAGATGCTGGAACGAAACCACGTTGGCTGGCAACTGGTAGCGTGGCGGTTGGGTAGTCGGCCTCGGCCATAGCGCAACGATCGAAAATTTTGTCTCGGGCTGGGTCTTGATCAGCAAGTCGATCCAGCTGGAAACGCCACCGGCGATATAGGGATAGCAGCCCTCGACGATGATGCACACGTCGCTCGATACTGCAGCGGCGGCAGCTTCGATGCCGGACACATCGAGCGTTTGGGCTGGCGCGCGTTTCGGGTTCACCGTGCACCTCGTGCTGCGTTGCGCTCACGGGATTGGCGAGCGAACCGGCGGACGCGATATAGGCGGGCGGATGCAACGCGGGCGATGCGCCTTGCAACGCGCAACGCGCCGAACTGGCCTTCGCGCAGCATGAGCGCTTCGGCCGCCAGTTGGTCTGCGACCGGCGCAACCTTCAACGATGCAATCTCGTTCTGTGGCGGAGCTGCCCCCAAGCGATCGGCAAGAATGCCGGCCCGGATGCGATCGCCCTCGTCGAGCAGTCCACTCGCGATGCAGGCGCGAAGTTGCGTTGCCGCGCTGATCGCGGCTGAACCAACCAACGCGGAATGACCGGCGGCGCACCGGTCGACGAGACGGCGCAGGTCGACGCGCACCTTGGTCGCCACGGCTGCCGCTTGCACCCGGATGACCGGCTCATCGCTCTTCAACGCCAGCATCAGCGCTGGCAAGTAGTCCGGATGGAAACTGCGGGCGATGACGCCAAGCGCCGATTGACGATCGGCGAGCGAACCGCTCTGCACGATTGCCGAAAACGAACGCGCTGAAACGCTTGAAAGGCCGGCTGTGCGCCCGGTCGCGATGCGATCGTAAAGTTGCGTGACTTCATCGGTATCGACGGCAAGCGCGATGCGTTCATACCAGGCCTCCAGCAGCAAGCGGTCCCCCGGCATCGGACGCGAAAAGGCGAGTGTGACGAGGGCTGCGATGGCACCGATCGGCCCGGTGGCGGAAACGGCAATCGCCGTCAACAGCGGCAGCGCGGTATTGCGTCCAGTCCGGCCGATGGCTGCGACCCATAACAAAAGTGCCGCAACGATGGCGATGTGGCTGATAAGGAGAATCGGCCAGCCATAGATGCCGCGCACGTAGCCGAAAGCGAGCAGCGCCTCGGCAACGGCCGTCGCCGCCAGTATCAAAACGACAGAAAGTGCGGGCCGCCCCGAGCTTGCGGTAGCTGCCGCATGAGACGCAGCGGTGCCGCCACCTTGGCTTGGGCCAATGGCCGTGAGGACCGGTGCTGCCATCTCAGTTGGTCACCCGGGCTTTGACTGGAGCCAAGCCGGCAGTGGCTGAGTTGCCGTCCTTTGGCTCGACCCGGCTGAACCAGCGCAGATGGCGCAAGAATCGGGGGCCAGACGCCTCGGGCCGGACGGCTGTCCTAGGCGCGGAGGCCACTCCCACGCGCCCGCTTTGCGATAGCAGAGCTTCCAGCGCGGGTGACAGCGCGTGCGCGATCGCCTCCAACGCTGGCAGGGTAGCGCGGCCGAAAGATGCCGGATCGATCTCTTCGATCTTCAACATGCCGGCAATCTTCGATCCATGAGCAGCGCTCGTGCCGACAGGGACTGCGGCTAATCCGGCTTTGGCCAGTGAAGTTTCGCCTTCCGGCGTCAGAACCGAAACGCTGCGGGCTTCAGCCACGACGGCGCCAAACAGCGGATGGGTGCTGGCGATCCAAGCGCCTGTGTCATTTCCTGGCGGCGTGCCTGCGACGGCAACCAGTCTGAGGCCGGCCGGGTCGGCCACGTAGAGCGTCGCTCGTGCCCCGGGCAGCGTCAGCGAGATCACCCGCGCGAAGGATTGGTCAAGTCCACTGGGTTGGCCGGAGGTGGCGCTGTGCCTCGCAGCGTTGAGCGCCTCCAGCGCGAGCAGCACATTGGGCTCGCTGCGTCCGGCAATCTGGCGTTCGAGCGCGGTGCAATACGAGCGCAACTTCGTCGTGTAATTCGATAGGGTCTCGTGCTGGTTCGCGAGTTCTGTGATCTGGGTGATAAGCGCCTGTTTGCGAGCTATCTGGCGCATGCGGAACTGGCCGAGCAGCACCGCCGCTCCAACCCATAGGATCGGCTCGATCCATATTTTCAGGAAATAGGCGAAGTATGTTTCCGACGTCGACTGCTCTGGAAATCCATTGATCGCGGTGATCGCAATCGCAACACCTGCCGCGAGCAGACCGCTTGCCGTGCCGTAATGCAGACTGAGCAGAAGAACAGGGATCCAGAACGGGTGCGGACGGATGTCCGCAATGTCGATGCCTGGATGCAGCCAATCGGCGCCCACGATGATCGTGAATAGGACCGCAATCTCGATCAGCGCCGCGAGCGACGGCAGCACCGGCAAGTGCCCGGATCCGAAGGGAGATGGCAACGGCAGCTGTGATTGTCTTGCAAGGGTCAAAGCTCTTCTCCGTGGCATCGGATTACGAAGTGCGACGCCGGTCGGTATTTCGTCTAGTTATCGGTTCGTTCGAACGAATTGGCAATGTTCGCAGCCCCCGGTACCCGGTATCGAAGGCTCAGCCTCCGCCACCCGGTTGCCCCAGGTTGAAGGGCGACGGTGCAGGTGCTGGCTGGGGTAGGATATTCTGCTTGGTACGATACTTCGAGAGGGCACCCGCGGGCCGGAACCGGTAGCGCTTGACCGTCCGCTTCGGCCGCCGGATCATCCGGGGTTCGACGGCCACGCGTTCTGCTTGCGCGAGTGGAACCACCTGCGCCGGGTTGACCACACCCAGGCGTCGAAGTGCGACCGTCGCCGCCTCGTCGCGGCCGCTGTTGCTCATCAACTTGGCCCACAGCGAGAGCCGCCAATCGTCGAGTTCATCGACGGCAACCAAGGACAATAATGACTGGCCAGCTTCCGGCGCACCGCGTTGCAAGGCCACGGCGGCACTCAACAGCGAGTTGGCAGCCATTACCTCGGGCTGAATCACCGCCCTTACGGCGTCGAAATCGGCTTGCTTACCGATCGCCGCGAGTGCTTCGGCAAGGGCCACAAGGTTGTCTTGCGGCAACTTCGCCAAGCCAAAGCGTTGGGCGCCGGCCATCGCATTTTCCGGGTCTTCGGCATCGAGACAAGCGACGATGAAGCGCGAAATTACTTCGAGCGAATTGAACCGTGCCTTCTCGACCCAGCCACGCAGATACGTTCTCGCCGCGAAGGTTTCACCGCGATCGAGCATGACGTCGGCGACCGCAAGGGAAACCGAGTCTCCTTGTACGGACACCTCGCGGATAAGCTCGATCGCCAAATCATGTTTGTTGTGATTGACGAGCGTTTCGGTCAACGTCAAGGCTAGGCTGAGATCGCGCGCGCCGCGCAGCCAGCGTACAGCGCGCCGGTAGGCCTCGCGCGGCTGCTCCAATTCCAGCAGCGTGACGAACAGCTCGATGCGATCCTTCTCGGTTTTCAGCCGGCGCACGTCGTCGACCATACGCATCAGCATGGAGGCCTGCGCCAAGTCGCCATCGACGGCGACGAGCGCCGCTAGCCGCATCATATCTTCCGGCCGCCGGTAGCCGCGCAGCCGGCAACTTTGGATGGCAGCCTGTTCCTCGGTGAATTGTCCGCCACGGCGCAGGATGCCTATCAGCTCTTTGCACGCATCTTCCGTGTAGCGCTGTGCGATCTGGGTCTGGAGGGCGCGGATGTAGGCTGGTTCGTCCTGCGTCATCTTGTAGAACGTGACCGCACGCCGCTGCACGTTGGCATCGCGCGGATTGCGCTCGATCAGGAGGCGAAGCAGTTCGGCCGCCTTGCCGATTTGGCCAGACTGCTCGTACAGGCCTTCCAACTGGTAAAGTGTACCAAAGCTACGGTCGCCCGCGTGATAGCTGCGTTCCAGCATGGCGAGCGCCTGCTCCGCTTGACCGTCACGCTCGAGCATCGCGACACGCTGGATTTGACCCGGCAGCAAGACATAGCCCAGTCCAAGTGCGCCAATGAAAAGTACGCCCATGACGATCCAGTGCGAGGCGACGGCGCGCAAGGGCGAGCGGTGTATGCGATCGCCGAGGCTGAAACCGCTCGATGGGATCGTCTGGCTGTTACTCATGGCAGTCGAACCCGATCGCAAGAGGCTCCAGGGCGTCCTGCTCAATGGAGAGTGAGATCAGCCCCTTTGCATCGGCCCAACGCACCTCCTGCGAAAGCAGGACGCCGTCACGCTCGACCGAGATGCGAAACGCGCGGCTGGCCGCCGTCGACCACGTCATCGCGCCCGGCCCGTAGCCTTGCGCCTGGACGCGCATGCCGCACGCGGTGTCGGTCCGGTTCGAGATCGACCAGCGGCTTTCGACCAGGCTCGCCGCCTGATCGCCCGGCAACTGGCGGCCAGCCTCACCGCGCGTGCGAACCGCAATGACGGCACGATCGACTCCCGGGTCGAGCGTCACGTAGAGCGAGCCCTGATGGCGGTTCGCGCCGAGCACGCCTGTGCTGCGGCCGCTATCGATTTCCAAAGCTTCGGCATCGTCGAGCCGCACCGTCGACAAGGTGCCGCGATTGGTGACGGTCCACGCGGACGAATCGACCTGCTCGATCTGCACGCCGAAGAAATCGTCGGCGATCCCCGCGTAGCGCGACGCCGTAACCGGGATCACGTTCGAGCGCCGGGCGAGTTCGACGAAGTGTTTGATGGCGGCGAGCGCTGATGCTTTTTCGCCCGAATACATATGATAGTACAAATTGAATGGTTTCAGGCGGCGCGGCGTCTCGGTGTTGTCGAGCGTGTTCGACAGTGTGAACAAGCCGTAGTAGGGGCCGAGCCAATCGTTCGTGTAAGTATTCTCGTTGCTGTTGACGGCGAAGATCTGCCGCTCCTTGCCGACGGGGCGCGAGATCGGCGGTACGAAAACAACCGATGGATACTCCTTGTCGAGACGGCTATCGCCGCCGTTGATGTTGCGCACGCCAGCCGCGCGGGTCGCCGCGATCGCGGCCTCGAACGGCGTCGTGTCACCGCTCCAAAGATAGATTTTCGCTTTCTTGCCAGGAGGCGCGAGGCTTTCGGCCACGCTCAAGGCGCCCTGAACTTCTTTCGTCACGTCGAATGGTTCTTTGAGATAAGTGCGCGGCAGGAGGCTCGAACCGGCGATGTACTTGTTCGACTTGTCGGCAGCCATCGTCTTGCCAGCCGCTCTGAAGACGAGACTGCGCATCTGGTCGGTTAGGGTTGCCGTAGGCCTCGCAGCTTTCTCGATCAGATCCTCTTCGGCGGCACGGTCATAGTTTTCAAAGAAGATCCATTTGAAGGGGTGCGAATGGGTATGGCTCGCCACTTCGACCTGCGGCAGCGCGTAGATTTTCCGCGCGATGCCGGCGCCAAGCTGCGTGCCGCCGAGATCGGGGATGACATCGCCCGCAATGACGCCGACCGACACGGGCAGGTCCGGATAAGGCTCGATCACCTCGCGCCGAATGACGTCCGACGAAAATACCTGCGCTTCTCTATAGCCTTCAATTTCCGAAACGTTGTTCCAGCCGTCGCCGTCGATGTGGCTGAAGTACATGCGCCGCCCGGCGAGGGTCGTGACGTCCGGCACCGGAAAACGGTCCTCGCCGAATACCTTCTTGAAGAACAGGAATGGGTTGACCGTCCATTGCATCTTCTCGGTGTTAGGTTCGTATTGGATCGTATATTCGTCCGAAACGAAGCCACCTGCGGGACTAGTGGTGATCAACGCCGCGTCGTAAGCGCCGAAGCGGGATGGCGCCTTTACCGCCAGATGCACGGTGGCCTTGCCGGGGATCGCGGCAAACACGCGAAAATCCGGCAGGGCCTTGTCGAGTGGCCGTTCGAAACCGGCCATGGCTTTGTCGTGAGTAGTGATCACGGCCTTGTGCGTAACCGATATGAACTGGCTCACCGGCGTCAGGCCGATGCGCGCCAGGACGCGCGTCGCAAGCGCGGTCGCCGTTGGAGGCTCGGGCGGTGCCATCTCGGCAAAAAAGGCGTAGCGGGTGCCAGCGGCCGTCACCTGATCGAGCCAGACGAGGTAGGTCTCGGGTGCCGGCATCGGCTCGATGAACCACGTCAGCACGCCACGGTAGCGACCCATGTCCGCCACGGAAGGCAGTGTTCCATTCACGTCGACATAGGTGACATTGTAACCCAGCCAATTGAGCGGCATTTCAGCCATTTGATGAATCCGGGTCGTCTGTGGCGTCTTTTCATGGCGGCTGTCGTATAAGGCGAGAATCTCGCGCCGCACGATACGGTCGGCATACTCGATGTCGAGCGCCGCCGCCGGACGCGACGGTGCGCCACCGGCGAGACAAGCCAGGCAGAGCAAGGCCAGACGGGACAGGTGAGATATGGTCATCATGGGCTCAACATATGCCCTATTCGCCTTACGAGCGGAACACCCTTCGACGACGAGAACAAGGCGCTATCTTGGCCCGGCCGGAACGATGATCTAAGAGTCCACCCGGATAAGCCCGGATGATGATGAGTCCTGGCGGCTTTCAACGGAGACATGCATGCGTTTGGCCATGCTCGCCCGCAATCCAGCCCTTTACTCGCATCAGCGATTGGTGGCGGCAGCGCGCGCCCGTGGGCACGATATCGACGTGATCAATACCCTGCACGTCCACATGAACATTACGTCGAACCGGCCGATGTTGCGCTACGGCGGCGAAACCTTGCCGATCTACGATGCGGTTATTCCGCGCATCGGTGCTTCCATCACGCACTATGGGCTTGCCGTTCTGCGTCAATTCGAGATGCAAGGCGTGTATCCTTTGAACGAGAGCGTGGCGATCGGCCGGTCTCGCGACAAGCTCCGGGCGTTGCAGTTGCTGGCGCGGGAAGGCGTGGGATTGCCGGTTACCGCGTTCGCACATGGTCCGCGCAAGGCGGAGGACGTCATCAAAGAGGTCGGCGGCACGCCGGTGGTGATCAAGCTGCTCGAAGGTACACAGGGCATGGGAGTCATTCTCGCGGAAACCGAAGCCAGCGCGAAATCGATCATCGAGGCGTTCAGCGCGGCCAACGTCAACATCATGGTGCAGGAGTTCATCCGGGAAGCGGACGGCAGCGACATCCGCGCGTTCGTGGTTGGGACCAAGGTGATCGCAGCTATGAAGCGCACAGGCAGCAAGGGCGAGTTCCGCTCCAACCTGCATCGCGGCGGCAAGGGCGAGATCATAAACCTCCGCCCAGAAGAGAACGACGTGGCGCTGCGCTCCGCTCGCGTCTTGGGGCTCAACGTGTGCGGCGTCGATATGCTGCGCTCGAAGCGCGGACCGGTGGTGATGGAAGTGAATTCATCACCCGGTCTCGAAGGCATCGAGCGGGCGACGGATATCGATATTGCCACCGAGGTCATCAAGTTTCTCGAACGGCACGCCCGTCACGGCGAAACGAAAACCAAGGGGCATCAGGGCTGACGTCAGAATGCCGCGCAGATGGGGTGCCGCGTCATCAGCACCGACTGCTGCTGGTGACGTGCCTTATAGAGCGCGATGATCTCGCCGATCTTGGCAAGCGTCGCCGCATCGGGCTCGACGATCAGCGTCAGAACCTTGCCAGGTTCGCGCACGATGCGGCCGCTGGCTGCGTCCTTCCATTGGCCGGCAATTGTCGTGACGCTCAGCCCGTTGGAGAAGCGCGGCGTGATCTCCTCGTCGAGGAATTTAATCCAGGCTTCTTCGCTGACACCCAGCACTTCGCCAATGTTGCGGCCAAAGTAGAGTTCGACGACGGCACGTGACTGCATGCCGTCCGGGCACTCCCGTGCCGCCACCGGCGACGATGCAGCTAGCAGAAGCGCGAGAAGGCTCAGTGTCGTGTTGCGCATGGATTCCGTCGCAATGGCTTGACCTTCCGGGTAGGGTGAGACACCTGCGAGACACCAAAGTGTCAGACGCTACGCACTTCGCGTCAGACACCTACGCGACACCTGTCCGGCCTCTGTTCAAACCTTCTCTTTGTCCATCTCGGTGAAGGCTTCGCGGGCGATGCGGAAGCTGTCGATGCCGGCGGGCACGCCGCAGTAGACGGCGACCTGCAGGAAAATCTCCTTGATCTCGTCCTTGGTCAACCCGTTCTGGATGGCGGCCTTCACGTGCAGCTTGAGTTCGTGCGGCCGGTTGAGCGCTGCGATCATCGACAAGTTGACGATGCTGCGTGTACGCCGGTCCATGCCAGGCCGGGTCCATAACGCGCCCCAGCAGTACTCGGTGGACCACTCGGCCATGGTGCGGGTGAACTCATCCGCGCCGGCAATCGACTTGTTGACGTACTCTTCACCCAGAACTTCCTTGCGGACTTTCAAGCCCCGTTCGAACAAGCTGTCTTCGCTCATGACTTTCGCTCCCTTGATATTGTTCTGCTTGACAGAACCATGTGCACTCCGGACACTAACTTATCCGCCGCCTGTTCTACCTACACAGCTCGATAGCAAAAAATAAGCCCGCATTGGAGCTCACGTTCATGGTCACGCCGGCGGACGCAGCGCGAATGATTTCGCGCAGGCACATTGGGGGAGGATTAGCAGCGGCAGGTGCTGCACTCGCGGTTGCCCCGGCCATGGCGCAGGCAACCAATGAAACCATTACGTGGCGGCTAGCGTCGAGCTTTCCGAAAAGCCTCGACACGTTGTTCGGCGGCGCAGCCACGATCGCTCGTGTCGTCGGTGAAATGACGGACGGCAAGTTCACGCTGCAAACCTTTGCCGCAGGCGAAATCGTCCCGGGCCTGCAAGTGCTCGATGCCGTTTCCAATGGCACCGTTGAATGCGGGCAGACCTACACCGGCTACTACATCGGCAAGAACACGGCGCTCATCTTCGACGGCTCGGTGCCCTTCGGTTTCACGCCGCGACAGCATAATGCGTGGTTAATGTTCGGCGATGGCCGCAAGATCATGGATGAGATGTATGACGGCTACAACGTCGTTGGCCTGCCGTGCGGCCAGACTGGCGGCCAGATGTTCGGCTGGTTCCGCAAGGAGCTCAAATCGCCGGCTGATTTCCAGGGTTTGAAGATGCGCACGGCCGGTTTCGGCGGCAAGGTATTGGCCAAGCTCGGCGCCGTGCCGCAGCAGATTGCGGCTGGAGAAATCTATCCTGCGTTGGAGAAGGGCACCATCGACGCGTGCGAGTGGGTGGGACCGCACGACGACGAGAAACTGGGCTTCCACAAAGTCGCCAAATATTACTACACCCCAGGCGTCATGGAGCTCGAAGCGACCATTCAGCTGTTCATTCAAAAAGCGGCCTGGGCCAGCCTGC
>JANOOW010000135.1:0-8429 GCA_031421555.1 Hyphomicrobiaceae bacterium
CGCGGCGTCGGCGTCGATCGACGGCGTCGCCCTGCACGAGGGCGCGTCCCGGGCGTTCGCTGCGCGCTGAGGTGGGAGCTGATATAAGGCTTGAAAGTTTTGTGTTTGAAAGTTTTGCTGCTGGACACGGCGGCATCTGGCAAGATCGGCACGAGCCCGGCCGCCGGGCTGCTGTAGCCAAGTCGAAGGCCAAGTCGAAGGCGTTGATCCATGTTCCAGGGCTGGGGCCTTGCCATCCTGGCGATCGCGTATGTCGGTGCGTTGTTCGTCATTGCGTGGATCGGCGACCGCTCCCGGTTCGCGAGCGGCGTGCGGCCATTCATCTACTCGTTCTCCCTGGCGGTCTACTGCACGTCCTGGACGTTCTTTGGCAGCGTCGGTCTTGCGGCTGCGACCGGCTACGACTTCATGCCGGTCTACCTCGGCCCGATCCTCGTCTACCTGTTCGGCGTGCCGCTCATCATCAGGATCACCAGGCTGGCCAAGAGCCAGAACCTGACGTCGGTGTCGGACTTTCTGGCCGCGCGGTACGGCAAGAGCCCGGCGGTAGCGGCGATCGTCACGGTCGTCTCGGTAGTGGGCACGCTCCCCTATATCGCGCTTCAATTGAAGGCGATCGTGACGTCGACCGAGGTGCTGCTCGGCAATAGCCCGTTGATCCCAATATCGCTGCCGCAAATTGGGATCCTCGAAACGGCTTTCGTCGTAGCGCTCGCACTCGCGCTATTCGCCGTGCTGTTCGGCACACGCCACATCGACGCGACGGAACATCAGCACGGGTTGATGCTGGCGGTCGCCGCGGAGTCGCTGGTGAAACTGGCCGCGTTTTTGACTGTCGGCATTTTCGTTTTGTATTCTGTATTCGGTGGCATTACCGGCTTTGCGGAGCGGGCGAAATCGAGCATCGAATTCCAAGCGCTGTTCGGCCGGTCGTTCAACGGTGGAACGTGGCTTACTGTCATGTTCCTCAGTTTCGTATGCATCATCCTGCTGCCGCGGCAATTCCACGTGACCGTGGTCGAAAATCACTCCGAGCGCGAGATCAAGCGCGCGGCCTGGATGTTCCCACTCTATCTCGTTTTGATCAATATATTCGTCGTACCGATCGCGGCGGCTGGTCTTATGACGCTGCCACTTGGACTGGTCGACGCCGACATGTTCGTTATCGCGTTGCCGATGTCGCGGGGAGCCGATATCGTGACGACACTCGCCTATATCGGCGGGCTGTCGGCGGCCACCGCGATGGTCATCGTCGAGTCCGTCGCGCTCTCGATCATGATCTGCAACGGCCTCGTGGTGCCGATACTGTTGCGTCGCCACAGCGCCGAGACAGACCCGCAGGCCGAACTCGCCGGGCTATTGCTCGTCATCCGCCGCATCGCGATTTTCGGCATCGTGCTGGCTGGCTATCTGGTGCATCGCGCGCTTGGACAATCGCAAGGGTTGGCTGCGATCGGTCTCGTGTCGTTTGCCGCGATCGCGCAGCTGGCCCCGGCATTCTTTTTCGGCCTGATCTGGACGAAGGGCACGGCGCGCGGTGCGATCGCGGGAATTTTAGCCGGCACTGCCGTGTGGGCCTATACGCTGATGTTGCCTTGGGTGGTGAAGGCCGGATGGCTACCGGCGAGCCTGATCGACATTGGGCCATTCGGCATCGCCTGGCTCAAACCACAAGCGTTGCTGCTCCTGAAGTTCGAGCCACTCACACATGGCGTCATCTGGAGCATGGCGGCAAACGTCACGGCTTATCTCACGGTCTCGTTGCTGCGCCCGCCAGAACCGGTCGAACGCCTGCAGGCGCATTTGTTCATCGAGAGCGATCACACCCGCTCCGAGTACCCGGCTACCCCCATTGCTTTCCGGCTTTGGCGAACGTCGATCACAATCGGCGATTTGCAGGCGACGGCCGCACGTTATCTCGGGGCCGAACGTGCGGAGCGCTCATTTGCGGAATATGCAGCGACGCTAGCGCCCGGGCCAGCGCCACGCTTGCGGTTGGATGCCGAAGCCGACGTGCAGTTCCTTCGCTTCACCGAACGGCTTCTGACCAGCGCCATCGGTGCGGCCTCGGCGCGCCTCGTGCTGGCGCTGCTGTTGCGCCGGTCGAACGTCGGCAGCCAAACCGCGCTTCGCCTGCTGGACGATGCATCCGAGGCGCTTCAGTACAATCGCGACCTCCTCCAGTCCGCCCTCGATCAGGTCCGCCACGGGCTTGGCGTTTTCGACAAGGATATGCAGCTGATCTGCTGGAACCGGCAGTTCAAGGAGTTGCTCGATTTGCCGGACGACATGAGCCGCGTCGGCACGCCGATGTACGTGATCCTCAAATACTGTGCCGATCGGGGCGACTTTGGTCCTGGCGCAGCGGAAACGCTCGTCACCGACCGCATGTCAAAACTTTCGCAGGGCAAGGAAACTTTCCTGGAGCGAACGACAGCGAACACCCGGATCTTGGAAATTCGCACCGCGGCGATGCCCCAGGGTGGCATTGTCGCAACCTACTCGGACATCACCGAACGCGTGGCGGCGGCGACCGCGCTTGCAGCGGCCAACGAGTCGCTCGAACGGCGCGTTGCCGAGCGCACGGCCGAATTGACCGCCGTCAACGTTGAACTTGCCGTCGCCAAAGCCAAAGCCGACGAAGCCAACCTCGACAAGACACGCTTTCTCGCCGCTGCCAGTCACGATCTGTTGCAACCGCTCAATGCTGCCCGCCTCTATGCAGCGAGCCTCGCTGAGCGCGCGCACGCTGGCGATGAAGCGCAAATGGCGCGCAACATCGACATTTCGTTGAGTTCGGTCGAAGAGATTCTAAGTGCGTTGATCGATCTGTCACGCATGGATAGCGGGCGGCTGGAGCCGGAGATTACGGCCGTTTCGCTCGCCGACATCCTGCAGCGCGTGCAGATCGAATTCGAACCGATGGCGCGGGCGCGAGGGCTGGAATTGCGCGTCGTCGCAACGTCCGCCTGGGTCAAGACAGATCGCCGGCTTCTGCGCCGGTTGTTGCAGAACCTCGTTTCCAACGCGCTCAAATACACTCACAGCGGCAGCGTGCTCGTCGGCGTGCGGCGGCGCGGCGCCCACGTCCTCGTGCAGGTCATCGATACGGGCCCTGGCATCGCCGAAGCCAATCATGCATTGATCTTCAAAGAGTTCCAGCGCCTCAACGGGCACACGCAACGCGAGCCAGGCTTGGGCCTTGGACTATCGATCGTCGAGCGCATCGGCCGGGTGCTGGATGTCGAAATCGGGTTGCGCTCGAAACCGGGTGCCGGCGCGAAATTCTGGGTGGCACTGCCAGCGACCCCGGCGGCGATTACCCAGGCGGCCGAAATTTCCGTACTGCAGCCGATGGGCTCGATGGCCGGACTTATCGTGATTTGCATCGACAACGAACCCACGGTTCTAGACGGCATGCACACGTTGTTGACCGGCTGGGGCTGCATCGTCGTGACGGCCGCTGACGGAGCGTCGGCGATCACCAATACGCAAGCTCTTGGCGCAATGCCTGACGTAATCTTAGCGGATTATCAACTTGACGTAGACACCGGTCTCGACGCGATCGTCCAGATCGGGTCGGCAATCGGCGGCGACCCTGCCGGTCTCATCATCACCGCCAATCACTCGCCCGAAGTGCAACGGGAAGTCCGCATGCGAGGCCTAACCTTGATGCAAAAGCCGTTGAAGGCGGCGACACTCCGCGCCTACCTCATGCAGATTTATCTGCGCCGGCAAGCCGCGGCGGAATAGGGCAGTCCGCTCAGACCTCGGGCAACCACTCACCGTGCCCGATCTTATTGATGGCGATCACAGCCTGGGTGCGGCTATCGACACCGAGTTTCTGCAAGATCGCTGACACGTGCGCCTTGATCGTCGCCTCGGAAACGCTCAGCCGAAATGCGATCTGCTTATTTAGCAAGCCCTCGCCCAGCATCATCAGCACGCGCACCTGCTGCGGCGTCAACGTCGACAATCGCGCGATGGCACTGCCCGCGACTTGCTCGCTTTGCCCGATATCGATATCGGGCGGCACCCATACCGCGCCAGCCAGGACTTGCGCTACGGCACGCCTGATCTGATCAACGGACTGCGATTTCGGGACGTAGCCAGAGGCGCCGAATTCGATAGCACGGCGAATTGTGCGCACATCCTCGCTTGCCGACACGACCACTACCGGAACTTCCGGATGGTCGGCGCGCAGATAAAGCAGGCCCGACAGGCCCTGCACGCCGGGCATCGCCAGATCCAGCAACACAAGATCGGTCGCCTGCCCCTGCGCGCTGCCTTGCGTCAGCAATGCGATCAACTCGTCGAGCGAACCGGCCTCGACAATCTCGGCAGCATCGATCGACGTGCTCAACGCCTGCTTCAACGCCCCGCGAAAGAGAGGGTGATCATCGACGATGACAATCCTGGTCGTGGTCATGCCGGAACTCCGGTGATGATTTGCCGTGGTCGCGCCACGACGGGCGAGGTGGACGTTTTTTTCCGCGTGCCTCGCAACGTCGATAGGGATACCACTGCGGTTCCCACATGTAAGCAAGTTGAGTCGTTTCGCACTACAGATTCCCGGACACAGTCTGAAGCAACATGCTCAAGGACCGCTGCTTGCCGCAATCGAGCAGCAATTGACCGTCAAACTAGCATAAAGCATCGAGAGTATCAGAAATGATCCAACGCAAAGAGCGAAAGCCGTACTGGCGCCACACGAAATTTCAAATGGTGGCTAGTCTGCTGCCTTTTTTGATGATTCTAGTGATATTTCCGCTGTACGCAGAACCGCTGAACGCAAAGCTCTTCATCGGTTTCCCGCTCGGCTACTTCCTGGCCGCGCACGGCCTGATCCTGATCGCGCTCTTTACCATCGCCTCGTTCGTCAACCGGCAGGACGCAATCGATCACTGGCACGGCGCCCACGAAGACAGCTGAGGAACGCCAATCCGGCAATCGACTTCGTCACCCGATAGGCGCGATCATGTCCACCACCCAGCGCAACCGCCTCGTCAACCCCCGGCTCGGCACCTACTTCGGCATCTTCGTCAGCACGTTCATCAGCTTGCTGCTGATTGCCGTGATCGCCGAGCAGCTCGGCGTGCCCGACCTCGCGTTGCGATGGTCGATGCTGCTCGCACCGCTCGGTCTTTACGCTGCCATCGGCATTGCAGCACACACGCAGGACGTCCCGGATTTCTTCGCGGCCGGGCGCCGCGTTCCGGCATTCTTCACGGGACTGTCACTCGCGATAACCGCAATCGGTGGTGTCGGCCTCGTGTCGATCACCGGACTGATGCTTCTAAATGGGTCCGACGCCCTGTGCATCGTCAACGGTGTCATCGCAGGGTTCGTCGTGTGCTCGGTTGCGATCGCTCCCTACATCCGCAAGTTCGGTTGCTATTCGGTACCGAGCTACCTTGGGCGACGCTTCGACAGCCGCACGTTGCGCATCGTCACGGCCACGCTTCTCTGCGCGCCGCTCCTTTTGTTCATCATCGCCGAATTGAAGGTCGGCCTATTCGCCGCCGCCTGGCTCACCGGCGCGAGCGAGCAGGCGATGGCCATAGTGTTTGCCGTAACGATTGTCGCAGCAATCGGGCTTGGCGGCATGCGCTCGCTCAGCTGGTCGGGGACGGCTGCGGCGTTGGCGGTCATCCTTGCGGTCATCATTCCGGCCGCGATCGCCGCGCTGGAGGTCACCAACCTGCCGTTGGGCCAATTCACTCACGGCCCTGTTCTGCGTGTGATCGGCAGGCTGGAACACACGCAGGGCATTCCCGTGCCCAGACTGTCGCCCTTCGTGTTCGACTTTGCCGGGACGAGCCTCGAACCGCTGACCCGGCGGATGGCGGCACCCTTCACGAGCATCGGTTCTGCGAGCTACGTTTTCCTATCGCTCATGCTGATGATGGGGGTCGCCGTCGCACCTTGGCTGTTGCCGCGGGTTGGCGCGACACCGGGAGTGTTCGACACGCGCAAGTCGCTCGGCTGGGCGGTTTTCGCCTTCGGGCTCCTGGTGTTGACGCTGGCGTCAATCGCGGTATTCGAGCGCAGCATCGTGATGAAGGAGCTTGTCGGTCAAAGTGCGGGCACATTGCCCGCATGGTTCACATCTCTCGTTGCGGCCGGTCATGCCGCTGTCGATGGGCGGCTGCCGAACCTGCCGCTGTCGAGTTTCTCTTTCAAACGCGACACGGCGCTTTTTTCGCTTTCGATATTTAGCGAGTTTCCCGCGGCGCTGCTCTACTTTTGCCTGGCCGGTGGAGTGGCCGCCGCCTTCGCAAGCGCGTCAGCGACGATCTTCGCCCTCGGCCTGATAATCGCCGAGGATGGCTTCAACGGCGGCCGGTCGGATACGCCAGCGCCCGGCCAGCGTCTGCTCGTGACGCGGGCCGCCATCGTTCTTGCAGCCACCATCGGCGCAACGTTGGCCGTCGCGCTGCCCGGCGATCCCCTCATGCTTACGTTTTGGGCGCTTGGCTTGAGTGGCGCCACGCTCTTTCCGGTCGTCATGCTTTCGATCTGGTGGAAACGGTTGAACGCATCCGGAGCGCTGGCTGGCATTATCGCCGGTTTCGCCGTGGCCTTTCTCGGCATCCTCGCCGCGCAGGCCAACTGGACCGGCATTCCAAGCGCAGTGGTGAGCATCGTCGCGATCCCCGCCGGACTGCTCGCCGCCGCGATCGGCACCCGGTTTGGGCCCTCCAGCAGCCGGCAGGTGCTCGAGCTGGTCCGCGACATGCGGGTTCCCGGCGGCGAAACGGTATACGATCGTGAGCAACGCCTGCTCCGCCAGCGGCAACGTCAGCGCCCCGTCTGAGCTTATTTGCACGATCCAGTTGCGGCCACGCCCGCGATACATATAGTGCGCGCGATAGATCCTTAAGTTCAGGCGAGGCGACAATGGCGACGAAGACTGCGGCAAAGGGCGGCAAAGGCATCAAAAAGGTCGTACTCGCCTACTCCGGCGGTCTCGACACGTCGATCATTCTGAAATGGCTACAGACCGAGTACGGCTGCGAAGTCATCACCTTCACCGCCGACCTCGGCCAGGGCGAGGAACTCGGACCAGCGCGCGACAAAGCACTACAACTCGGCATCAAAGCTGAAAACATCTTCATCGAGGATCTGCGCGAAGAATTCGTTCGCGACTTCGTGTTCCCGATGTTCCGCGCCAATGCGGTGTACGAAGGCGTATATCTGCTCGGCACCTCGATCGCGCGTCCATTGATCGCCAAGGCGCAGATCGAGATCGCCCGCAAGATGGGTGCCGACGCGGTCTGCCACGGGGCAACCGGCAAGGGCAACGATCAGGTTCGCTTCGAGCTTACCTATTACGCGCTGGAACCCGGCATCAAGATCATCGCGCCCTGGCGCGAGTGGGAGTTCAAGGGCCGCGCCGATCTGCTCGACTTCGCCAAGACCCACGGTATTCCTATCGCCAAGGGCAAAGAGAACGACGCCCCTTACTCGGTCGACGCCAACTTGCTGCACTCGTCGTCCGAGGGTAAAGTGCTGGAAGATCCGGCCAATGAAGCGCCGAGCATGGTCTACCAGCGCACGATCTCGCCGATGGAAGCGCCGGATAAGCCGACCGACATTACCGTCGGCTTCAGACAAGGCGACGCAATCAGCGTCAATGGTAAAGCGATGAGCCCAGCCACCGTGCTGACCACGCTCAACAAGCTTGGCCACGACAACGGCATCGGCCGCATCGACCTCGTAGAAAACCGCTTCGTCGGAATGAAGTCGCGCGGCATCTACGAGACGCCGGGCGGCACGATTTTGCTCACCGCACATCGCGCAATCGAGAGCATCACGCTTGACCGGGGGGCAGCTCACCTCAAGGACGAGATCATGCCGCGCTATGCCGAGCTGATCTACAACGGCTTCTGGTACGCGCCGGAGCGCGAGATGCTCAAGCCCTGATCGACAAGAGCCAGGAGCACGTCGAAGGCGAAGTCTCGCTCAAGCTCTACAAGGGCAACGTCATCGTCACCGGCCGGTCGAGCCCGAAATCGCTGTACTCCTCGACGCTCGTGACCTTCGAAGACGACAAAGGCGCCTACGACCAGAAGGACGCGGCAGGCTTTATAAAACTCAACGCGCTCCGGTTGCGCACGCTGGCGGCACGGAAAGCGAAGAAGGGGTGAGGTTCATGCGGTAGGGCGCAATAGCGAAGCGTATTGCGCCGCTGTCTCAGCCGGTCTCGTGGTGATCGACGTGGTGCAATACGCGAAGTCGCTATTGCACCTTACGGCGTTACCGCCGCAGGAGCCATCGCACGTCACATCCTTTAATAACGAATCGGCTTATTAAAGTTTAGGCCCTTATCCTTTAATAACGACACCCGCTATTAAAGGATATTTTGCCTAGCGTCCATGCTCGGCTTGTCCGCCGCAAACCCTCTCTGGCGCGTCCGCGGCCACTCG
>JANOOW010000136.1:0-8405 GCA_031421555.1 Hyphomicrobiaceae bacterium
GACTGTGATGCGGACGAGTTCCGATCCAGCACGCGCCAGGGCCGCCACTTGTTCGACGGTCTTCTCGATATCGGCCGTGTCGGTATTGGTCATCGACTGCACGACGATAGGCGCCTCCCCACCAACGGTGACGCTGCCCACCAGCACAGGCGTCGATACCCGGCGAGGCGTACGTGGATCGATGTGAAGGTTGGTCATCTATGCTTCCTCGCGGCCGCCGTGGCGTTATCGACTACTATTGACGCATGCTTCTACGTCAGCCTCGCCAGCTTACCAACATCACTCACGTACCGCTCCGCGCTCTCCCAGCGAACGCGATTGCGGCCAACGCGGCAGTTGCCAGCACGACGACGATCGCGGGGCCGCCGGGTACGTCGATGCGGAATGACAGCAGCAGGCCGAGGCAAACGCCAACGGCTGCGATGACGGCGGCCAGAATTGCCATCTCCTCGGGCGTGCGCGCAAATACCCGCGCGGCAGCGGCCGGCATGATGAGGAAGGCTACGATCAGCAAGATGCCGATCACCTTCATCGCGACCGCGACCGTGATCGCGAGCAGCAGGATGAAGATCGCCTTGGTGCGCTCGCGGTTGACGCCTTCTGCCGCGGCAAGCTCTTCGTGAACGGCGAGTGCGAGTAGTGGCTGCCAGATCCACCACAGTGCCGCGAGGACGACGGCGCCACCGCAATAGACCCACCATAAGTCATCGGTCGAGACCGCAAGAATGTCGCCGAACAGATAGCCCATCAGGTCGACGTTGATGCCCTTTACGAGTGTCGTCGCGATGACACCGGCCGCCAGCGCCGCATGGGCGACGATGCCGAGGATCGAATCGAGCGGCAAGACTTTCTGCCGGCTGAGCAGGACGAGCAGTGCTGCGGTCGCCACCGCTACCGCGAGCACGGCGAGTGTCAGATCCAGTTTGAGGAACAGTCCGAGGGCGATGCCGATCAGACTTGCCTGCGCGATCGTCTCGCCAAAGTAGGCCATCCGGTTCCACACCACGAAGCAGCCGAGTGGTGCCGACACGACGGCAAGGCCGAGGCCTGCGGCTAGGGCGCGGATGAGAAACGGCTCCATTGCTCAACGCGCCTTCGATTGATCTGACGTGACGTCCACTGCCGGGTGAGGCGCGCCGCCAAGGTCATGCGTGTGGTCGTGGTGGTGGCTATATAGCCCCAATGCACGCGCAGCTTCCGGTCCGAACAGGCGCACATATTCCGGCGAGCGGGCGACCGTCTCGGGCACGCCGGAGCAGCACACGTGCCGGTTGACGCAGATCACGCGGTCGCTCTGCGCCATCACGACGTGCAAGTCATGGCTGACGAGCAGCACGCCCAGTCCGCGCTCGTTCCTCAAGCGGCCGATCAACGTGTACAGCTCCGCTTCGCCAGCGTAATCGACGCCGCGAACGGGTTCGTCGAGCACCAGCAGATTGGGGTTTCGCAGCAGCGCACGTGCGAGGACAACGCGTTGCAGCTCGCCGCCGGACAAGCGGGTGAGCTGGCTTTGGCGCACCCGGCTGGCACCGACCTCAGCCAGTGCCGCGCCGGCTTCATCGGCTTTCGATTTCGCGCCAGCACCGAGGAAGCGTTCGACCGTCATCGGAATTGAGGGTGCGAGGTCAAAGCGCTGCGGTGCGTAGCCGATGCGCAGCCCGTCCTTCCGCCGGATCTCACCTTGATCGGGCTTCATGAGGCCGAGTAGCACGCGAACGAGGGTCGTCTTTCCGGCGCCGTTGGGGCCTATCAGCGTGACGATCTCGCCAGCGCCGATATCGATGTCGATGTCGTCCAAAATCACGCGACCGTCGCGGGCGAGGTTGATGCCGCGCGCCGCTAGTAGCGCATTCGCAGCAAACGGGCGATCGGTCGCGTGACCGTGATAGTTGTGCCCGCCGGACGGACCGTGGTCATGGCCACAGTCCTGCGTGCCGGGAATGGTCGCGGGGCGCTGCATCAGGGCTTCACCTCAACGTCTTTGGCCTCGATTGCGCTTGCTTGGCAATGCCGGCACAGCCCGGTCATTTCGACGACGCGGCGTTGCGGCTTGAAGTTTGCGCTCTCGGCAGCTTTGGCCAAGGATTGAAAGATATCATCGCCGTTTACTTCGGCGACCAGTCCGCAGGTCTCACAAGCAAGGATCACCTGATTGTCAAGTCTCCCATGGGTGGCATGGCAGGCGAAGAAGGCGTTGCGGCTTTCCAGTCGATGCACGACGCCAGCGGCCAACAAAGCATCGATCGCCCGGTAGACGGAAATCGGCGCGAGGCGATCGCCCTTGCGCGCCAGCCTGTCAAGAATGTCGTAGGCACCGACAGCCCGATGGGAACCTGCGATCTCCTGCAGCACTTTGCGCCGTAACGCCGTGAGCTTCAGGCCGTGGGTGTCGAACGCCCGCTCGGCCCGATCGACGGCGGCGTGCAGACAGGTTCCATGGTTATGCCCGGGAGCGGGGAAAAGATTGGCTGTTTCTGGAGACGGCATCGATTGCGCGGATCCTTGCGAGGCACCAAGTGTCTGTGTGTATCACAGCGGGTGCCCGGCTGAAACATTATCACATTACAGGCGCGCAAACTCCCGTATTTAGCCACCTTTGAGTGCTGATTTGGTTGCGTCATGAAAATACCCAGTGCAGTTTTGATCGCAGCGCGTCGATCCGCAATTGGGCGGGTAGGTGGATTGCATCGCAATCGGCGGTTGGAAGATTTGGCGGCCCCGGTCATCGCCGCAGCGTTGTCGGACGTAAAATGCGATGCGTCGCGCGTCGAAGGTTTGATCTTGGGCAACGCGACAGCCGGCGGCAATCCAGCCCGCACGGTGGCGTTGGCCGGCGGCTTGCCGGAAACCAGTTTTGCCATCAGTATCGATAGTCAGTGTGCTTCTGGTTTGGATGCGATCATAGCTGCCTTCCACCGTATCGACGCTGGCGAGGCCGAGCTGATTGTGGCTGGTGGCGCGGAAAGTCTGTCGACGGCACCTTGGCGCATCGCCCGCCCGAAGAACCACTATCAGATGCCACATTTCATAGGCGTCGAGCCGCAGTGGACCGATGCCAACGGCGATACTCTCGCGTTCGAGGCATCCGAGGCTTTGGCGCGTCAGAGCGGCATTAGCCGGACGGCGCAGGATGCTTACGCCGCGCAATCGCATGTGGCAGCTTCCCTCGCGCGCGATGGCCGTCAGTTCATTGGCGAAATTGTTCCACTGCGCATGAACCCAGAGGAAACGCGCGACCAGACCAATGCGGCGGCCGACGGCGATGATCTCGCCGGGCTGATCGCATTCCAGCCCGCGGGTGGGACGCTGACGCCGGGCAACACGAGTGCGCTGGCCGACGGTGCCGCGTTCTGTGTAATAGTCTCGGGAACACTTTGGCGCGAGTTAGGGACGCCGCGCGGGCTGATGCTGCAGCGAAGCGTGAGTTGCGGTACGCCCGCCGTGTCCGCTGCCGGCGCGGCACTGTTGGCCATGCAGGTGCTCATTCGCCGCAACGCAGCCGACGCCGGGCGGAATGCTTCGATGCTGACGGCCATCGAAACCAGCGAGGCATCGGCTGCGGAGGCGATCTCGATGATCCGCGCGCTCGACTTGCCCGAGGGCGTTTTGAACGCGGGCGGTGGCGGGATCGTGCGCGGACATCCGTTGGCGGCTGCAAGCGCGGTCAGTGCGGTGCGGTTGTTCACGCGGCTCGTGCGGACCGGAACTGCAGCCACGCGAAGCGGCTGCATCGTCCAGGGCGCGACCGGCGGTATCGCAGTCGCGGCTTCTTTCGAGGCGACGGGCTAAGGCATCTGCTCTGACGTTAACGCATATGACGGGGACGGCCTTAAAGAAAATGAATGGCTGGTCATGGCTCGCCCATAGAGTCGCCCGATTTAAGCCTTATAATGAATACTAACGATGCACGCGACCCCGGGGGAAAAGCGGAATGGATGTCAAGGCAGCGGTCGATGGCGGCCTCACCGTACTTTCCGATCTCACAAAACTGATGCCCAACATGAACGGCGCGCTTTGGTTCGCTGGAGCCTGCATCATCGGCGTCTACTTTTTCGCGCGTAGCAAGGTTGGCCTAAGGGCACGTGCCGGTCTCGAAGAGATGATGTTTTCCAATTGGCGCTTGGCGTTGCTCGGCACGACCGGCGTCGTGCTGTCGCTCGCCTCCGGTTATACGACCTGGGATGGTATGCGCAACTTCACCGGGGAAGCGGTGCTGTCCGGCATGGTCACTTTCGGCATCCAGGGCGTGATGCTGATCGTCGCCTGGTTGATCGGCGAAAGCTTCGCGGTCGGCATGAACCAGATCGCGCCAGACGGGACCGCGCCAGCAGGGCGTGCGAAT
This sequence comes from Hyphomicrobiaceae bacterium, assembly GCA_031421555.1. Lineage (GTDB taxonomy): Bacteria > Pseudomonadota > Alphaproteobacteria > Rhizobiales > Hyphomicrobiaceae > JAKFWF01. Next base: position 4,343 of record JANOOW010000136.1, read on the forward strand.
ACCGCCGGTATGGTCATCGGCGTCGGCTTGGTGGGCGTGACGTTCTATGCACTTGAACGGGCGTACGGCGGCGTGTCGGCATCCGGCAGCGTCATCGACGTCAGCAAGTTCTCATCGATGGCGATCTATTTCGCTTTTGCCCTACTGCTGCTGGCGCTGGTTGCTCTCCACAAGAAGTCGGACCTCGCGCAGCCATATGTGCAGAGCACGCGCGTCGTCGTGAAGAGTGCCGTGCTTTGGGTGATGTTTCTCGCCTGCATGGCGACATCGGTGTTCTTTTCTTTCGACAGCTTGTTCTCCGCGATCTTCCCGCAGGCCGAGCGCCAGCGCGCCGCCGAGATCCGCAGCGTCAACCAGGTGGCAGCTGTCGTCTCCGATATCGGCGAGCTGACCGATAGGCGCCGCATCGAACAGGCGCAGTCGCTGTTTACGCTGCCGGCATGGGCTGCCTACGAAGCCGAACTCGACAAGGCGATGCGGCTTGCCTCGGAAGCACCGGACAAAATCCGGGAGCAGATGACGCGTGAGCTCGAAGCACAAAAGAGCCGGATCGCGAAGCTGGAAGAGCAAAAAGCGTCCGCGCAGAGCGGGCAAGCCGGACTTGTTTCCCGCAAGCAACTGCTCGTCGACAATTTGTCCCGGTTCGAGGCCGAGCGGCCTGAGGCTGCGCAAAAGTTCGCCGAGCAGAAGGCGGTCGTGTCCGAGGCCGAGATGCGCCTCGATGAAGCGCGCGCGAAGATCCTCGCTGAAGAAAAGGGCGTAGAGGGCTCTGGCAAGGCTGGCCGCGGCCAATTCTATCGCGCGGCGAAGGGCGATGAGGAGCGAGTTCAAGCCGAGATCCAAGTTGCACGCGAGCGGTTGAAGGGCCACGAAGCGCGCCTCAACGGCATCGTGCGTGGTATCTCGACCGCGAAGGCCGAACTCGCGCGGATCGACGGCAGCCTCGCCAACCTGAAAGGTGAGGCCGACACCGCAGTGCAGATGATCGCGATGGCGCAAACCGGCGGCAAGGCCGAGGTGGCTGAAAGGCTCGATCCGGTCGCGCTAGCTGGCGCTCTCGAGCGTGACCGGCAGACATTCCGCCAGAAGCCCCAACTGAAGACCTTGGCGGCATTGCAGAACGACTGTGTGATGCTGCAGAGCGTGAGTTTGAAGGTCGCGTCACTGCATGATGCGGCTGCTGCCATCGATTGCGATCCGAAGCAGGCGAGCGAGGCTGCGGGCCGCGTGTTCGCGCTCAACGCCGGTGTCGAAAATTTCGCCGCTGCCTGTGCGGGCGGCGACAAGCTGGCCGGCAAGAAGACGACCGACGACCTGCTCGGATTCGGCCGCAAGTGCCTGCAGGATTCTGGCCTGCCGTCGAAGGATACGGCCGAGATCGCAGGTAAGCTGTCCGCCATCGATCTGTCGCGCGATGACAAGGCGCACCGCTTCGTGGTCACGCTCAACGCCTTCCAGGACGGCAACCGCTTGGCTTATCTCGCGCTTGCGATTGCGATTGCGATCGACAGCCTGGTGTTCATGTCGGGCTTGTTCGGCGCCAACGCCGTGCGCTCGCCGCTGTCCGATGTACCGAGCTTGAAGGCGCGTTCGGCCAGCCAGCTCGAAGGCATCATCGAGAATTCGTTGCTGCCGGATACATACGAGACGGCGCGCGCGACACTGCACGCGATGCGGCCGATCACACCGCGCAATGGCTTTATCGCCGAGGTGTGGATGCCTGACGATGGTTCCGGCAACAACCACGTGATGGGCGTGCTCAATGCTGGCGCCACCATCGGCGCGGTGCAGCGCGATGCCGGGCGGTCCGACCATTATCTGATCAGGTCCGAGCTTTACGAGTTCCTCGCCGTGGTCGCCAAGAAAGCGTTCGAGGCCGACAAGGACAAGGGGCGCTTGGTCCAGCTGGAGCGCGCGGTTGGCGTGGCCTTGCTGCGCGATGTGGCCCACAACGTTCAAGTCGTGCAGGATGCACTGCATCCGATGAATGAGGCATTGGGATTCTCGGCCGAGGTGCACCTCGAGGACGCCCACTTCGAGGACAAGCCGATCATCCGCAAGGTGCTCAACGCTGGTGCTGCCTTCGGCGTCGTGCAGCGCGTCAGCAGCAATACCAGCCACTTTCATGTCCATCGCGATTTGGTGCGTACGCTGTCGAACATCCAGGCGCGCTTGATGATGTCGGGCACCTACAAGGACCCGCAGACTGCAATCACGCGCGAAAACCGGACGCGCCAGCTCCACGGGGAGCGTCCGCAGGTTGCAGTGCCGGGTCTCCAGGCGCGGATTGCAGCTGCTAAGCCGCGGGTGCCGACAGATGATGAGATCCGTCAGGATTTCATCGATCAGCTGGTGCAGGCAATCGGTGTTCAGCCGGAGATTTATGCCCGTGCGACCGGCCCGGCGATCGGCGCTGCGATCTCAGCTGGCGAAGCATTCAATCACGTACGTGATCGCAATGCGGCGCTTCAGCATCATCTGGCGGAGCGCGACGAGCGCGCGGAGAAAGCCTTCTTCGAGGCCTACTCGACCATCCAAGGTCAAATCGCCGATAACGACGAACGCCGCATCGATCTGCTAAACGACGCGTATGAAGAGCTGCGCAACAAGTGGGCCATCATCATGCTCATGCCAGATGGCCCCTACGAGAACTTGTTCGAGGACCTGATCGCAAAGCTCGAGCCGGCAAACGGTGCGGGACGCTTGTCGGCCGACGATCGCAATCTCCTGCTTCAGCTCAAGAGTTTGAAGGCGAACTTGGCTGCCTCAGACCGCAACTCCGCCGAGGACTGGCAACGTTTGCAAATCACGCTGCAGCCGGGCGGCGCCGATGTGCTGATGTTCGAGCAAGCGCCGAAGACGCGGTTTCAGGGGGTGTGAAACATCGCCGCTGTCATCCGGTGGTGCCTTCGGCGCTCCTTTCGCTGGGTCACGGATAGGGCCGCTGCGCTTACGGCTTTCAGGTATGACGGAGTGCTCGGGTTGGGCCACGATCCATGTTAACCAACCCCGGTCGTCATCCCGGCCAAGGGAGGCGTAATTCGCCGACCGCGATCCGGGACCCAGCGTGAAACTTTGTGCCTTCGGCGCTTCTTTCGCTAGGTCCCGGATAGCCGCCGCTGCGCTTACGGCTTCCGGGATGACGAATAAACGGGGCGGTCTCTGCCCTCTATTCGATCTTCCAGCTTGCCTCGGATTGTCCGGTGGCGCTGACCATCGTGACCACGACGGTCTTTCCCTTGAGCTCGGCAGGCTCGATGCCCGTTGCGAGGTCGACCACGAAGGTTTGCGTCGACCCGGTTGCGGGGCCGGACTTTTTCGGTAGCGCCAGGTAGATGCCATCGGGCGCTTCGATGAAGACGTCGCCGCCTACTCCGGTGCCGGCAAATGCAACGTCCACTTCCAGTTTGGGCTTGTCACCGGTGAGCATAGCGCGGCCGGCTTTCATTTCTGGATCGTTGGGGCGCCGGTGAGCGCTTTTGCGCGGCACGCTGTCGAGTGCCGACGTTAAGGCAGCCGGGGCTGGTTCCATAGGTTGCGCAGCCAGCGACAGCGACAGTTTCGCTTCGGCTGGGACGCAGATCTCGCGGCAGACGCCGAACTCCAGCGCAACGGTGAGCGTGACCGGCTTGGTTCGATCCTTCGCCGTGACCTCGATCGGGAAGACGACGGACTTCTTGTAGCCGACCGAATCGCCGCTGGCATCGCTCAGTCGTGAGGGGGCGGGGTATAAAACTTGCGCCGAAGCGAGGTTCTCAGACCCGGCCCAATCGAAGTTTGGGGGGATGCCGCCAGCGTCGCCTGGGCTGCGCCAGTATGTCTTCCAGCCGTCGGCCATGACGATCTCAATTCCAGCGATCAGGCGGGGCGACGCACCGGGCGTACCGGCCGTGCCCGCAACCATGCGGGTCTTGAAGTTGTAGCCTTCGGTCCAGGGTGTGGCACTTTGCGCCCATGCAGCAGGGGCCGAAAACAAAGCGATCGCCAGCAGACCCGCCGTAGGAAGAAGATTGCGTCCGTTCAATGGCTTGCACTCCAAAGTTCCAGTGTCGCCACCTCAGTA
>JANOOW010000137.1:0-1579 GCA_031421555.1 Hyphomicrobiaceae bacterium
GCTTCTACATCTGCCAGGGCTTATACTTGATGTTTATCGCCTAGCCGCTCAAGTCTTGGCTGGCGCAGGGCAAGCGGTGTTGCACGGCACCTCCTCGCGCTTGTCGACCTTGCCCGCGAACGGCGAGACCGTTTCGCGGAAGCATTTGCCGCCTTCGTTGATGATGCGAATAATCTGCGACTTCGTCGGCATCGCCTGACAAACGACTTGGATGCTCGACTGGCTCAGTTGGATGTTGCGCGTTGGGGCGGCGGCAATCGCCTCTCCAGCCTTCGGCAACTCCTCCGCAACCGCTGGCGATACGATGAGCGACAGCAACGCGGATGCAGCCGCCATGCTCGACTTCTGCAGGTTCGCCGCGGCGATCCACTCGTACGCGGCCTTGCCGTTCGATGCCGTAAGCTTGATCGCGATATCGCCACTCTTCGGGCACGCGCCGACATCGACCTTGGTGCCTTGCGCCGTGCTGATCGCCTTATAGTCGATCTTGCACTCGAAATTTTTCACCCAAAGGTCGTACTGGGTCAGCCGGTGCGAGACTTGCGAATACGGAATATCGTGCTTCCAGGAATGATAGAAATTCGTGGCGGTCGGCACCGCACCGGCAACCGCCGCGCTGATCGCAATGATGCGGGCCAGCAGCAGCGGGCGAGCTAGCGGCCCCTTCTTGGCATCGTCAGACATGGCGGACAGAACATCTTTCGCTGGATGATCGATCATGGCAAACCCCCGTTCGTTTGGCAGGCGCGAATGACGGCAACCGCGCCAGCGCGATCGTATCACGGTCATTCAGCGTTGCGCGAAGTAAGTCCTCGAGTGATGGCAGATCGCAGTTGAACCGGACTTGAGTGCCGCATTCACTCCGGGTTCACCGGGTTACCTAAGCGCGCCGAACAACTTTTGGTAACGCTCGATGAAAAATGGCCAAACGTCCGGGTTCAGCAGCCGCGGCGGCCGCTCGCCCTTGAGCACCTGGATGATCTGATCGGCAGCCCACGTCGCAACGTTTTTACGCGCCTGATGCGTGACCCCCGCGGTATGAAATGTCGCCACCACATTCGGCAACGTGAGCAACGGATGATCGAGCGGCGGCGGCTCCAGTTCCCACACATCGAGGCCCGCACCTCCCAGATGGCCGGACTTGATCGCCTCATACAGCGCCGTTTCGTCATGAACACCACCGCGCGCCGTGCTGACGAATATCGAGCCGGGTTTCATGCTCGCGAACTCGCGCGTGGAGAACGCATTGGCCGTGGATTCATCGAGCGGACAGTGGACCGAGATGACGTCGGATTGCGCGAGCAAGGTGTTCATGCCGACCGGCTCCGCGCCACGCTCGCGAATGACATCGGCGCTCAACAGCGGATCGAACGCCAGCACGCGCATACCGAAGCCCTTGGCGATCGCCGCCGATCGCGAGCCGGTGTTGCCGATGCCGAACACGCCGAGCGTCAAACCGCTGAGTTCGATCCCCATCAGCGACTCGCGCGAGAAGCCACGCCCGGTATGCAGCAACCGGTCGGACTGCGGGATCTTGCGGGCGACCGAAAGCAACAGCCCGAATGCCAGTTCCGCCACC
>JANOOW010000138.1:0-9379 GCA_031421555.1 Hyphomicrobiaceae bacterium
GCTCGACGGCAGCCCCCGCCAATCCGACGATTATGGGCGCGATGATCAGCGCCGGCCAAAACCCAGCCCACCGGCTGATCTGAAAGCCGACGAAGGCGCCGAGCATGTAGAAACTCGCGTGCGCGAAGTTCAGCACACCCATCATCGAGAAGATCAGCGTGAGGCCGCTTGCCATCAAGAACAGCAGAAGACCGAACAAGACCCCGTTCAAAGTGGATATGAGAATGAGCTCTGCCAAGCGTGCCTCGCGCATCCTGAGATAGTGACTGAAGTTGACGCTGGATAACGCTGGTCAGCTCGCTGGCAAACCACCGCCTGATGATTTGCAGCCGAAAGGCGCCACTCAATTCGGACGCGTCATCTTGCAGGTCGTCGGAACGATCGTGTCCTTGGTGTCGAGCGCGGCGACCGTCCGCCAGCCCCAGCCGGTGCCTTCCTCGTCGAACGTCTCGGCCGGGCTGCGCTCGCCAAACGACACGAGATACATCGGCTGAAAGAACTGGTGATCGTCCTTGCGCATGAAGCCTTCGCCGCCCGCATGCACTTCGAATTTCATGTCCTCCAACGCCAAGCCGATTTTGATCGGGTCGGCCGATTTGGCCTTGTCGATAGCCGCCGCCAGCATGCGCATCTCGTTCATGGCGCGCGGATACTGAATCGCCACCTTGTACTTGTCACGAAATGCCTTCTCCGTGGCCCGTGCGGGCGCGTAGTCCTTGTTCGGCGAACCTTCGCGGATCTCGAAGACACGATGGTTGAGGCCAGTCTGCTTGACCGATGTCGGCCCACCCGTGCCGCCGGCGTAGTAGGTGAACCAGTTGACCTGAAGCCCAGCATCGGCGGCAGCTTTCAACAGCAGCGCGAAGTCCTGACTCCAATTGCCGGTGATAACGGTGTCGGCGCCCGAAGCTTTGATCTTGGCGATGTAAGGTGCGAAATCGGTGACCTTCAACAACGGGTGCAATTCGTCGCCGACGATGGCGATGTCGGGGCGTTTGACCTTCAGCATCGATACCGCGGCTCCACGTACCGCGTGGCCGAACGAATAGTCCTGATTGATTAGGTAGACTTTCTTGATGTCGGCTTTGGTCTTCATATAGTTGGTGAGCGCCTCCATCTTGATGTCGGAGTTCGCATCCCAGCGGAAGTGCGAGAACGTGCACTTGTCATTGGTCAGTACCGGGTCAACCGCCGCATAGTTGAGATAGAGCACTTCCTTGCCAGGGTTGCGTTCGTTGTACTTGGCAACCCAGTCCGACAAGGCTGCCGCAACCGACGAGCCATTGCCCTGCGTGATGATGCGCGCGCCGGCATCCACCGCCTTTTGCACTTGCACCAGGCTTTCCTGCGGATTGGTTTTGTTGTCGAAAGGCAGGATCTCGAACTTCTTGCCAGCAGCGCCGCCCTTGGCGTTCAATTCGTCGGCCATGAACTGGAACGTCTTCAGCCCTACTTCGCCGACTGTTGCACCGGGACCCGAAAGCGGATCGATGTAGGCGATCTTGATAGTATCCTGCCCCCACACCGAGGCTGAACCAAGCGCCATCGCTCCGGCGCCAATGAGGGCGGATAGCAGACGGGATTTCATGTAGCCTCCGAGAGTTTCCCTAGCCGTTTAGCTTGCGGCTCTTGCGGCCGCTTCTGCGTGCCCTGTGGTCACGAGGATGCAGCGAAGCGAGGCTACCTCAAAGCCCGGCACTGTCCAGCCCCAAAAAATTGTGCGGTGCGAACAGGCGGCGGCGCCGGCAGTGTTGCTTAGGTTCTTGGTTGAGTCTGAGCCTAATCAGCCTTGGTGGACGGCACTCGCGGCAATAGGTTTGCGCACGAGTGATGGTTTGCGGACAGCCGACATGGCAATCTGCGCGAGCGCCTTGGCGCTTCGGCTGGACTGATCTTCCAGCTCAAGTTCACTGACGAGTATCGGTGCGTGGCCCATCTCTTGCAACGTCCTGGCGAACTGCTCCGGCACGGATTGCGCGTTCAACGCGATCGTGCAGTGAGGTTGGCGGCACAATATCGAAATCCCGGCCTCCCGCGGGAACCAGCCGTGCAACACGACCTCGCCGAGCGCGTTCAAGCCGTGCAGCTCGATACAGTCAGAGACGATGGACATACCTAGTGCCCGTGTCGTTTGATCGTCCAACAGACTTCTCATAATCGGCGCTCCAAGATTGTGAGCACGCACGCTATCGGAACGCGTCTGACAAAATTGGGACGGTAGCTGTCAGCTTTCTGTCAGAATTGCTACAAACAGCACCCGGAGCGATTGACAGTCTGCTCGACCTCTGCGCTCAATCACCTTCGTTCGAGGCAACGTGACGCCTCGGAGCCTCAGCAAAAAACGAGAAAATTTTTTCCGCACTCCATCCCTAAGAAACACTAATTTTATTGTTTAAAATCAAAAGCTTCCAGGTTTTTCGCACAGTAGAATAAGAATTAAAGATTTGCTCGTTTACCGGCTTGAAAGCATCTCGGTTATCTGTCAAATTTTGCAGAGGTAAACGTCGATCAGTATTGCACGATGTTTGCATGAGGCTTTGAAGCTTACCTTTTTTCAGCGTCTTTCATTTCGAGGGTGTGCGTAAATGAGCAGCCCGATATCAAGGGTCGAAGGCTTGCCGTCTCACGGCTGGCCAAGCAATCCATCGTCATCGCAGAGTGAATTCGAAGAGCGATTGCTTCGCCGGATCAGCATCGACCTTCACAATGGTCCAGCCCAACTCATAAGCCTTGCACTGCTCCAACTCGACGCTCTCCTACCGGCGGGCAGAAGCCGTACCGGCGCTAGCGCCGGCAAGCGGGGAAAAGCCGTAAGCATGATCCGTGCGTCGCTGCAACAGGCGATGCAGGAGATTCGGGCCATGTCGGCCGGGCTCGCTCCCAGCCTCGACAAACTCTCACTTGCTCAGGTTGTTCGATCAGCAGTCTCCCATCATGAACTGCGGACCGGCGCTACGCTCGCCGTCCAACTTCACTCACTTCCCGGGGATGGCCGCCTTCACCTCAAGAACAGTATTTATCGCTTCATCGAGGAGGGACTTCGCTTTGCATCCGCACACGTGATGGGTGCAGTCCTGGCAGTCGAGGCGACATACGACGGCAGCACACTTTGCATCGAGGTGATCATGGGCGGCAGCAAACCAGATGTGGAACGCCTGATTGATGATGGGCCTAGCGAGATCAATTGGTTACGCCGCCGCGTCGAGATGCGCGGCGGAGAATTCGAGTTCGAGCCACTGCGTGGGGCTGAAACGCGTTTGATCGCGCGGTTCAGAGTGACCGAAAGGAATGCGTTCGATGAATAGGAAGATCCGCGTCGTCATTGCGGACGACCATCCGATGTTTAGATCCGGTGTGGCTCAGGCGATAAAAAACGCTGGATTGTTCGATGTGGTCGGTGAGGCTGGCAACGCGCAAGATGCGGTCCAGCTTACGCAACGCTTGCATCCGCAGATGGTATTGCTGGACGTCAATATGCCGGGTTGCGGGTTGCAGGCAGCGGCCGCTATCGTCAGCGCTGATCCGACGATACACGTAGTCATGCTCACGGTTTCCGAAACGGAACAAAGCGTCAATACAGCCCTTGAGGCAGGCGCCAAAGGCTACGTTCTAAAAGGCGCCAGCAGCGTCGAGCTGGTCCGTGTGCTGCAGGGAATTTGCGAAGGTGAAGCCTACGTGACGCCGTCGCTGGCGGCCAAGCTGCTCACACAATTGCGCCAAAAACCTGTCGTCCGCGAGCGCAATACACTCTCCGACCTGACATCACGCGAGGAAGAGATCCTGGCTCATGCCGCGCGGGGTTTGACCAACAAGGAAATCGCGCGAAGTCTGACGCTCAGCGAAAAGACCGTGAAGCACTACATGACGAACGTGCTGCACAAGCTGCAAGTTCGCAATCGCGTCGAGGCGGTCATTCAAATGCGGCGGCAACTGCAATAGACTGACAGCGAAGAGATGCCGATGATCGCTGAAACCAATGCGTTGCCCGACGCACGAAACGAGGCGCTGGTTCTTGCGCGCACGCGCAACTCGGCGCGCGGACCGCGGCCGCCGCTCTCGAACTACTCTAAAGTGCTTGACCGGCAGCCGCCCGGGGACAGCGGATTTACGCTGCTGGAAATGCTGGTGGTCCTTGCCATCGTATCGATGACGATCGCCGCCGCCACCATCTCAATCAGAGGATCGGGCGGCGCCGTCCGCTTGCAGCCGCTTGCCGTCCTGGTTGCAGCCGACTTGAAACTCGCCCGCGCGGACGCCATTTTGCAAAACCGTCCAGTCGAGGTGGCATTCGACGCTGCCATACACGCCTACCAGATCCAAGGCCACCGTTCGGCCGTTACGCTGCCGCGTACGATTGGTTTCACACTGGTGACGCCCGCCGAGTTCCGCCGGAATGCGAATAGTGCCCATCTGATCTTTTTCGCAGACGGCAGTTCGACGGGTGGCCACGTCACGCTCACCAACAACCGTCTCGCGATCACACTCGCGGTCGATTGGCTGACTGGTGCGGTTACCGCAACGAAGTCCGTCCTGTGACACGGAGGCTTTGACAGGGTCTGGCCGATAATGTCTGTCACTCCCGCGGGCATGACAAATTGTAGGGCATCATGGGGCCCATCAATGGTCGCCGTCATTTTCAGACTTTAGTCCGCTTTCATCAGACTTAAGTTCAAAGATACCGCGTTCGAGCGGTGTCGCGTTTTTGGCCACACGTTTCTCCAAAAAGCAATCAACCCCCAGCTTTAGCGCTGCAAAGAATAGGCAGAACGATCGGCGCGGCGCATTTTACACTGAAACGTCTCGCGCTCAGACCGATAGGCTCAAGCTGTGAAAATTACGCGACTTGCGCGGCTCTCGCTGCAATCGGCATTCGCTGGGATCGTCCTTGCGGTTTCCTGCGCGCCGGCGATGGCCGAGGGCCCTTATCGATCATATCGCGGATACACAGCGCCCGGGCCATTGGTCACCACCGAAGGACGCGGCTGCTATTGGTACCGGCAGCGGCAATATTGCGGCCGCTATTGCTACACCGAGATCAACGGACAGCGCTACTGCCGCGAGCGCGAACGCGAGGCCCATCCACAAGCGCCGGTCGATGCTGTCGAGTATGCGGCTCCGCTGCCGCCACTCCATGGCTCGCGCATGAAGCTCGGCCGATGATCAGCAAGGGCCAATAGTCGTGACCTCGGCGGCTGCCGTCAGTGCCTCGATATTGCGTTTCCAGACTTTATAGGTAGGCAGGCTATTCCGGTTGGCCGGCAGTTCGATCACAGCTTCGCGCACGTAGGTGGCACCGGCCGCCAGCGCGCCCTGAACCTGCACCATGTACGTGCGCTCCGTCGATGCCACGACGAATTCGGCTGGCAGACGGCTGCCGGTTGCCGCAATTGACGTTTGCGCGCCCAGACTTTCGTATCCACGCGCCAGCAGCTCTACCAAAGTATCGCGCGTGACTTTCGGGTCGAGCCCGGTTGTACCGGAATGTACTGTCACGTGGGGGCGCATCGCAGCGATGATGCCGGCATCCAGCCCCACGATCTGTTGCAGCTCCTCCAGTGCATCCAGTGGTGCATGCTTGGGTCCCAACCGCTGGCCGGCGGCCTGATAATCGGGTTTATCGCTGGCGGTCCGCGACGGCTCGCCCGCTGGAGCGCGAAAGTAGACGATCGCCTTCGAATACGTTGCCGCCGCCTGCCGGGATGCGCCCAACCCAACGAACAGGGCCTGCAGCAACCGGTCACTCGCCGTGTTCAAATTGACCCGTCCGCCGGCATCTTGCACGCTGATCGTCAGCTGCCCCTCCTCCAGCGTGCATGTGACCGGGGCGCCGTCGACGGGGAACTTTCGCCGGTGGTTTGGCGCCCGGGCCTCTATCAGATCGAGTGCGGCAACGGCCAAGCCGCTGTCCGCCAGGAGCTCAGCCCGCGACGTTTGGATCTGCACGGTTGTCGAGCGCAGATGAGCTTGCACTGCCTTTACGAAGGCTGCGGCGGTCAGCGCAAACAAGGCCGCCATCCAAAGGACGATCAGCAGAATGAAACCGCGATCGCGCGGCGATCGGATAGGCGAACTCATCTTACGCCTTGTACAAAATGACCGCCCGGCGTTTCTGCCGTCAACGCACAATCCGGTCGATCTGCTCCCGGATATCGGGACCGGTCTTGCGTTGCGGCCGCGTTGCCAGATTCAAGCTATCGCGAAACTCCGAGGTGGCGGCCGAGAGTTGGCTATCGTCCCTAATGACCTGCGGCGTGATCGCGATCAGCAACTCTGTGCGGTTGATCGTGTCCGTCTTGTTCTTGAACGCATTGCCGATGAAAGGAATGCTGCCGATGATGGGGATCTGATCGCGTACCCGGCTGGACTTGTCCTGCATCAGCCCGGCCAGAATAATTGTCTCGCCATCGCGCACCGTTACCGTCGTCTTTATGCGTCGCTGCTGAATCGTCGGCGAGTCGATACCCGACGCCTTACGATCGACGACGTCGCTGACCTCCTGCTCCACTTCGAGCAGCACGCGGCCATCGTCGCCGACGCGAGGCGTGATGCCAAGAATGACGCCGGTATTGCGGTAGGTCACCGAGTTCACGATCGGGTTGAGGGCGCCACCAGCATTGAGCGGTGTCACCGCGCTTTGCGTCAGAATCGGCACTTCGTCGCCGACCTGGAGCACCGCCTTCTTGTTTTCGAGGACCATCATCGTCGGCGACGACAGCACGTTGACATCGGTCACCGTGCTGAGCGCATTGATGACGGCTTTCACGTTGACGGTGTTGAAGAAGTACGAGAAGCCGGCCACGGCGGTCACCGCGCTCGCCGCGTCGGTGAAGGCGACCGACTGGTTGCCCTTCTGGAAGAACCAGCGGACGCCGAACTTCAACTCATCGTTGAGCGACACCTCGGCGATCGTCGCCTCCAGCATCACTTGATTAGGCGTCGTATCCATCGTTCGCAGAATGCGATGCATGCGCCGGTACTCGCTGCCAGTCGCCGTGATCACCAACGAGTTATTCGGCTCGTCGGCGACTACCGAAATTCCGGAAGACCGGTCATCTAGCGGCAATGCCGATCCACCGCCCGCACGCGTCGTCGTCTCCGCTGGACTGGACACGATGGCTTCACCCGCCCCTATGCCGTCGGACCCACGATTGCCCGCCGTCAGGCTGACTGCCTCGGCCGACCGGGGCGCGGAGCCAAAGCCAGGTTGTGTTGGTGCGGCGATGGTTGGAGCAGCGACGGGACCGGATCCGCCCGTGCTATCACTGAAACGCGGGGCGTCCGCCAAACCGGATCCCGGCGAGGATGCCGATCGAAAGCCAGCACTGCCGCCGCCGCGCGAGGAGGCATAGACCTTCTGCAGCAACAGAGCGAGTTCGTTCACCGGCCGGTGCTGCACATGATATACGTGCACTTGCTTCTCGGTCGCCTGGCTTACCTTGTCGATCCGTGCGATCCACGTTGCCGCCTTCTGCAGATATTCGGGACGTGCCGAAATCACCAAGACTGACTTCAACCGTCTATTGCCGATAAACCGCACGATGCCTTTCGTCGGGCTATCCTTGTCGTTGGCAAAGATGGTGTCGAGTTCCTGGGCAATTGCGTCGGGGTCGGACGTCTCGACGGGATGCAGACCGAACGACATGCCGCGCATCCAGTCGACATCGAAAATGTTGACGAGATCGCGCATCGAGGAAAGCTCGGATGCAGTGCCGGAAATCATGATCAGGTTACGTGCGCTGTCGACACGCAGCACACCGGCCTGGGGAGCGGCGGATTTCAGCACCCGCTCCATCTCGGCGGGGGCAACGTAGCGTAACGGCACGATGTCCGTCGTCACGCCAACGACCTGGCGATTGCCCGTGCGGCGGGGACGCAAGGGGGCACCCCCAGCTGCCGCATCGCCCGTCGGCACGATCTTGTAGACGCCACCCTCGACGACGAGCGTGGCGCCTTCTGCGCGCAAAACGGCTTCAAAAATCTCGAGCAAGCCCGCCTTGTCGACCGGCCGCACCGTACGCATCGTTATCGTCGCCTTGACCTTTTCGCTGACGATGTAGTTGACCCCGAGCACATCGCCAAGCACGGTTTTTGCGACTTCGACCACGGAGGCGCCGACGAGATTGATCGCCACGCCGTCCTTCGTCGCCTGCGCCCCGTGAACAGTCGGCGCCTGGCCTACGGGGCCATCGGCAACCCACGTTGGATTGGTTTCTGCTGTGCGCGAGCGATTGCCGCCGGTAAATTCGCCCGATCCCGTATAGAGCCGGGGCTCAGTCGTTTCCGGCGAACCCGAAGCGCTCAGCGGGAGACCTTTGCGGGTGGTGCCGGGCTGACCACCGTTATTTGCAACTGCCGGTGGATCGATCTGACGTGGCAGCGAAAGCTGCTCGTAAGGCAACGTGCAGGCGCTTAGAACAGCGGCGCAAACGAATGCGGAGACGCCCTTCGTCATCTTTGTCGCAGCTGGAAAAGTTCTCACGAATACCCCCGCAACACCATTCGGACGCAGAGAACGCGTCACTCATCTACAATTGCCGCTGCGCGCTTCTCCCGGAGCGCGGGTACTTTGCAAAACCGAAGAGGTTTGGCTTCAAATGCTGACATTACTTCGGAAATCGGCAGCTCTCCCAAGCGCCTCCCGCAACTGGCCTTCATCTGGTTTGATTCGCGCATCCATCACGAGGTGCACGGGACACTTATGCCCACAAATCCACTTTGAGATCGCCCGCTCCAATCTCGTTTTGAATGATGAGCGAAAATAATATTGAATATTGTTTACAGTAGCGCTGCCGCGAACAAAAGGGACTATCTGAACACATTTATAATTGCTGGCAGGTGTGTTGCTTCTCGATCTTCGGCTCGGCGCCGTGCCGGGCTACAGTCGACAGATGCGCTACATGCATTTGCCTCTTGCCGGCGAACATCAATAAACTATTTGCGCTTTTCGTTGGGTTGAGCGAGCGAACACGAAATATAAGAAGTGGCATTGGCGGACAGCATCATCGTGCACGATTTGGCAAGCTCTCCGAAACTGCATCAAGCGATAATAGCGAGCCTGACATGGCAAATGACGCTCGGCCTCGTCGTCATCTATCTGACGGTGATCATTCCGGCCGTCAGCGGCGCCGCTCACCCGCCCGCCTTCATCGGCGCATCGATCGTTTTGGGCACGACGCTGATACTGTTGAGCGCGATCGACATTCGTTTCCTTCGTCTTCCCAATGCTCTTACCCTACCGCTCTTGGCGGCCGGTCTGGCGTTCTGTGTCGTTTTCGAATGGGATGATGTGCGCTGGCGATTAGCCGCTGCAGTGTTCGGGTTTCTGATCCTTTACGCCGTTGCGAAGCTTTATTTCTACCTGCGCGGCCAGCACGGGCTG
>JANOOW010000139.1:0-3995 GCA_031421555.1 Hyphomicrobiaceae bacterium
GATATCACTGGCAGGAGGCAGGCGCAAACAGTCGCAAACAAGTTGGCCTGCGAAGATCCATTGACGGGTCTGGCAAATCGCCGGGTTCTCAGTGAAGCCGTAGATCAGCTTTCGGCCAACAATACCAACCAATTCGGCGTGCTCTGTCTTGATCTCGACCGGTTCAAAAAGGTTAACGACACGCAGGGACACGCGGTTGGCGATCAACTTTTGAAAGCAGTCGCCGAACGTCTCAAGCAATCGCTTCGTTCTACCGACCTCGTAGCTCGCTTAGGCGGTGACGAGTTTGCCGTTGTGTTGTCTCCTATCAAGTCAGCGAGAACTTGCCAAATCGTCGTAAAGCGGCTGGTCGAGGCAATAGGGCGGCCATTTGAGATCGATGGCCGCCAGATCCTGATCGGGACCAGTATTGGGGTGGCTGTCGGTCCGGCAGATGGCCGTTCCACTAATGATCTGCTCGTAGCGGCGGATCTGGCACTCTACGCGGCAAAAGCGGCTGGGCGCGGCGGATACCAGTTCTTTGCCAAAGAAATGAACGAAGAAGTCAAAACCCGGCAAGCGATCGAGGTCGATCTACGGACCGCAATCGCTGAACAGCAGCTCGAACTCCACTATCAGCCAATCATCAAGCTGAAGGATAATTCAATCATTGGCTTCGAGGCCCTTGCGCGTTGGACCCACCCGGTGACAGGGCCCATTGCGCCCGACACGTTCATTCCGATTGCAGAGGAGACTGGTCTCATAATGGTGCTTGGTGAATGGGCATTGCGGGAAGCGTGCACCCAAGCGCTCAAGTGGCCGACCGATATCGGTGTTGCAGTCAATCTTTCGCCACTCCAATTCGGAAGCGTAGACTTGGTCAAAACGGTCGAGAATATACTCGAGGAAACTGGACTTTCGCCAGCACGCTTAGAGTTGGAGATTACTGAGGGTCTACTAATGCGAAACACGGAGAGCGCCGTTGCAGCGCTGCACGATCTCAAAAAGCTGGGTGTGCGAATCGCGATGGATGATTTCGGCACTGGCTACTCATCACTGAGCTATCTGCAGAGCTTTCCCTTCGATCGCATAAAGGTCGATCGCAGTTTTGTCTCAAAGCTGGGAACGAGCTCAAGTTCGACGTCAGTGATCAAGGCGGTGGTCGAAATTGCTAAAGCGAGCGGGATGCAAACTACAGCTGAGGGCGTCGAAACCGAAGACCAGCGGGCCGGGCTTGAGGAACTGGGTTATGACGAAGCCCAGGGCTATCTGTTCAGCCGCCCGCTTCGGCTTTCTCAAGTGGCGAGCGCTATAGCGCAGTGGAACTGTAAAGTTCCTATGGCGGCGTAGGAGCAGAGCGCTGTGGCTAGTCGATTACTTCGCTGACATCGACAGCAACGCTGACGCTGTGCTTGCCGCCGCCGAGTAGCACGCCGCTGATGGGGCTCACGTCGTCGTAGTCGCGGCCATAGGCGATCGTGATGTGCTGGCCTTGCGGCATCGACCCGTTGGTCGGATCAAAATCTACCCAACCGGATGCGGGCGACCAAACCGAGATCCATGCGTGAGACGCGTCTGTGCCTTTCAACTTGGTCTGGCCAACGGGAGCATGCGTCAGCAGATAACCGCTGACATAGCGCGCTGGAATGTTTGCCGCCCGCAAACATGCCAACGCCAAGTGGGAGAAATCCTGACACACACCGCGCCGCTGCTTCAAAACGGTTCCGATCGGCGTCGAGACGTCGGTTGCCGTGTTGTCGAATCGGAAGTCATCATAAAGCTGGCGCGTCAGGCTCCACGCCGCATCCAGAACCGGACGTGCCGGTTGCAGCGACGGCGCCGCGTAATCCACAATCTCGCGCGACGGCATGGTGTGCCGCGATGGGTAAAGGAATTGCAGCACCGAAAGGTCGAGCGCGGAATTGGTCTGCAACAGGCCATCTGAGACCTGTCGGATGCTCGGGCCTGTGCTCACATCCACCGCGGACCGCGCCGCCACCTCGATTGTGCTGCGTGCGTGAACGACGAACTCGTTATGTTCGTCTTCGACGTACAGTTGCGTTGTCGGGTTGCCGAAATAGTCGACAGCCTCGAAGCGTGATGTGGGAGCTGGCTCGATCAAAAGACTATGCCGGCGAACGATTTGACGATCAATCGCGCGCGGCGACATGTGCATGACATGATGCGACTGGGAAACGGGCGCGCTGTATCGATAGAGCGTGCGGTGGCTAATGTCGTAGATCACGGTCGCAGCGCCTTTATGCACGTGTGTGGACCCGATGCGGCTTCTCGTCCTTCAAGTCGAAATAATGCCGCATGATCGCCGCGGATAGTTCCGGCAACTTCTTGGACTGTTCGGCCATCGCGGCAACGAGCTGCGGCCGCTGATGCCGTTCGTTTGCCGCGGCAAGTGCTCTGACATCCGCAAGCTTGATCGATGACATCAACGACACCAAGATGCGTTGCTCTTCCGGCAAGTTCACACCGCTGTTGGTTTGCGGTAGGCCGTTAAGATGGGCTGACAGCGACGACAGCTGGAAGGCAAGACTGCGCGGATTGGTCTCGTCCACCAGCAGCAAATCGAGGACGAGAGGGAGCATCGGATCGAGCCGGTAGCGCGAGCGGTACGTAATAAAACTATCCGCGACCTCGAGCAGGAACATGAGGCTGTGCATCTCATCGTCGCCGTCCGTGGCTTTGTCGAACAGCGGTGCGATCGTCTCGCAAATGTTCAAGCCGCGTTCGAGCCGCCGGCCCATGTCGAGGAACGACCAGCCGGAGTTCCTGGTCATGTTCTCGTGCATTAGGCCGTTGAATGCTGCGATGGCGAGGAGTCCTTCGTCGAGCAGATCCAGCACTTCGCCTGGCGACGCGACGCTGAGGCGGGCACGCCAGCCCGAACGCGGTCCCAACGGTGCGAGCGCGCGCCATGCTTCCAGAGACAGCCGGTCACGTGTCAGGCCGGCCACGCGATCGAGGGCGTCGCAAATATTCGGTAGACCGTGATTTCCACCCGCTGGCAATACCAGAAGGTGCGACAGCTGCGTGGAAGCGCCGGGGCTGGTTTGACGCGCAAACATCTGCGCGGCCTTCGGGTCTTTCGCCAGCAGCGTGTAAAGGCACAGGTTGGCTGCGCGCCGGCCGTAATTCTGACCGCCGTCCTCCTGCTCACGATTGATGGCGCCGCGCACAACCCGCATCGTCCAGTCGGCGCGTTCGGCATAACGGCCGAGCCAGAATAGATCGTCGGCGACGCGACTTTGCAGCACGCGCTGTGCCCGTTGCACGTGCGCCGTTTCGACTGTCGGGCGCCACAGGCTGACATGATGTGGCTCGGGCGCTTCCGACAGTACCCACACATCGCGCGTTTCCCCATCGGGAGCATTGAGGCCAACCGCCATGCCGGGGTCGACGGTCATGGCAATACCGCCAGGCATCACACGATAGCCGTCGCGCGTCATGGTGGCGAACATCCGCATGGCGAACGGGCGTGGCAAGAGGCCTTCGGGCGTCCAAACCGGAGACGTGCCGAAGCCGATCTTTTCCTCGGCAACCCACATCGTGCCATTGAGCTGGATCTCGGCAGTAAGTTCGGCGCGGCTCTGTCCGGAGAGGTCGCCCGTCATGCGGCCGAGGGACGCCCGCCCGGGCCGGCCGGTGCCCTCGTGAGCCGGGCGGATCACGAATTGATCCAGGTTTTGCAGCGCGAAAGCACTGGCTTCACGATCGCCGAGCCATGACCGGGGCGCGTCGGGCATCATCAGCGGTTCGCCCAGCAAGTCCTCGCTGAGGCGCGGCAGATACCGGCCAAGTCCACGATTTTCGACCAGCGCCGCGCCCAACGCATTGACGACGCGCTCAGGCTGCAACCGGCAAGCTTGCGTCAATCCAGCCGGGCCAAGAAAGCCTGCAGGGTCCAATTCGAGCGGGTCCGATTTCGCACCGTCCGTGCATCTCACGATCAAGTCGATTGGTTGCAATCCCTCGAGCGTTTTCAGCATCACTTGGTCGCCAGC